>CAMCAW010000028.1 GCA_945872855.1 Rickettsia typhi
AATCGGCGGGTTCTTAGTTTGAATTTGCCATAATCAACAACAAAAATATGACAACTAAAACAGAAGAGAAAAAGCCATTCATTGCTAAAAAACCATCATCGCCATTTAACGTAGATCCTTACAATAACAGGGGCGGCAAGGGTGGCAAAAGAGGAGCTATTGCAGATGGCGGCAGCAAAATTAAACCAATGAAAAGTGTAACAAAAAAATTTAGCGGCGGCAGCGGCGGAGATAGATAAAACAAAGCCATAGCGCAATTAAAAAGCCAGACATTCATGAAAAATGTCTGGCTTTTTTTATAACATATTTGTGCGATCGATTAATGCAAAGCCTCGGCCACATGGTCTTTCGCTGAATAATTATCCTTCACAAAAACCAGCATCACCACGCTTGCAATTAAGGTAAAAGACAGCGTGAAAATTGCCCATTGATAATTCTCAATCGTATAAATACGCACGCCATTTTCGGCGATTTCTCCGCTCCAAAATATATCAAGAATTTTGCCAAGGAAAGGCTGAAAGATAAGCCCAACCATTGAAATTAGGCCATTGGTAAAGCCCATCGCAGTGCCGTTGAAGCGGTCATGCGTGCTATTGCGCGCTAAAGTGAAGGCGAGAACTTGCCCGCCAATCATGAAGCCAATGGCAAAAAGCATGATGAACATTGTGTCGTAAGAAAAACGATCTGCCAGCGAAACGCCTACAAAGAGTAGAGACGCCGCGATCGCACAAAGTAGCATGGTTTTTTTGTAAGAACGCAAATGCTTCGAAACATATGAAAACACTGGGCCGCCAAGCGCCATGCCGATAAAAATCATCACCGTAGCTTGCGATGCAACTTGGGCATTAATGTTGTAAACCCGCATCATGTAAGGCACGCCCCATAATTCGGCGAAGGCAGTGATTGGCAAATAAAGCACGCCGCCAATGATGCCAATTAGCCATAATTGTTTCGTTTTAAGAATTACAGCAAGTGATTTTTTAAGTGAAACTTCGTGAGTGTGAGCGTGTTTTTTATCGTGAACAAAAATCCAAATTAGTGGCGCCAAACAAAGGCCAACAGCCGCCAAACAAAGGCATGCATTTTGCCAGCCATAATTAGCAACCAAAGTTGCGAGAGGTCGTCCTGAAAGGGTTGCGCCTAAAGTTCCCATCATGTTAGCAACGCCAGCAACTAGAGCGAAGCGGTGTGGCGAGAACCAATCGGTTGCCAATTTCAAGCAGCTAATGAAAGCGCAAGCCGAACCCACACCAATCAACATGCGGCCGAACATTGCGATGAAAAAGTTTTGCTGCGTGCAAAAAATCACCGTTCCTGCAACGCAAATTAGCGACGAAATTGTGATGACGCGGCGCGGGCCATAATGATCGACAATCATTCCGCAGGGAATTTGCAGAATAAAATACGACATATAATAAGAGGTAGAAAGCCAGCCGAGCGACGTGGCAGAAATTTGAAAATATTCCATCAATTGCTCAGTCATCACCGAGGGCGAAACGCGCAAAATTACTTCGTAAAAATAAAAAAACGAAGCCATGATCCATCCAATAACGGCGGCGTTGGTTTTATATTTAGTAGAAATACATTCTCTCATTTTGCTAAAACTACAATTGGACATGATTTAGTGATTTTTGAATTTAAGGAATTTTTGCGAGGCTCTTGTATAATTCCATCTTTTTAACCCGCAATAGTAAATATTAAAACTGCGTTGCAATCGATAATTCGGCCTCACGCGCACTCATTTTTGCTTCAAATTATTGCTAAAGTTTTGTTGCGAAATGTGGTCGTAGTTTGAATTAAGTGAGAACGGACACTTGCTTTTTTCGCGCAAACAAGCTCTAATTCTCGCCCTTTTTTATAATTAACGCTCTCTACAGTGATCAAAGCTAAAGACCTTTCAATCTCATTTCACGGCCATGAAATTTTTCGTGATGTAAATTTTATCATCAATCGTGGCGAAAAAATCGGCCTGATCGGCAGAAATGGCAGCGGAAAGTCAACTTTCCTCAAATTAATTTTGAAGCAACTAGATCCAGATGAAGGTGTTGTCGAAATTCCGCGCGGCTACAAAATAGGGCATTTAGAGCAGCATATTCATTTTACGCATAACACAGTTTTAGAAGAAATTTGCAGCGTGTTATCTGAAGATCGCGAGCATGAAGGTTGGAAGGGCGAAAATATTCTATACGGCCTCGGCTTTACATATGAAGACCTCGAGAAGGATCCGAAAAACTTTTCTGGCGGTTATCAAGTGAAATTAAACTTGGCGAAATTGCTTTTAGTAGAACCACAAATGTTGCTTTTAGACGAGCCGACAAACTATCTCGATATCCATTCAATCCGCTGGTTGAAAGAGTTTCTCAATGAGTGGCGCGGCGAATTAATTCTTATCACGCATGATCGCGGCTTTATGGATAGCGTTATCAGCCACACTTTGGTGATTCATCGCAAGGCTTTCAAAAAGCTCTCTGGCAACACTAAAGGCGTGCGCGAAAAGATTGCGCTTGAAGAAGAAATGTATGAAAAAACGCGTGTCAACGAAGAGAAGAAGCGCGCCGAAACACAAGAATGGATCGACCGCTTCAAAGCCAAAGCTAGCATGGCCGCAAGAGCTCAATCGCGCATGAAAATGTTGGAGAAGCAAGACGTAAAAGGAAAGCTCGAACATGTGGCAACGCTAGATTTTAATTTCACGCACATTCCTTACGGCAGTAAGGAGAACATGATCGAAGTAGAAAATTTAACTTTCGGTTATAGCGAAGATTTGCCGTTAATTCAAAATCTAACTTTTCGCATAGCAGATGGCGATAAAATTTGCATTATCGGAAAAAACGGTAAAGGTAAATCAACTTTGCTAAAGCTGATGACGCGAGATTTGACGCCACTCAAAGGCAATATTAAAGTTAACGGCAAAACCGAAATCGGCTATTTTGGCCAGATGAATATTGATCGGCTTGATAAAGAAAGATCGATTTTTGAAGAGCTGCAAAAAGTTGATGAAAGACTGCCTGTAAACAGAGTGCGTCAGGTTTGCAGCAACATGATGTTTAACTCTGATTTGGCGAATAAAAAAATCGGCGTATTGAGTGGTGGTGAAAAAAGTCGCGTTACTTTGGGAAAAATTTTACTGAAAGGTGTAAATATTTTATTCCTCGACGAGCCGACAAATCACTTGGATATGGAAAGCTGTGAGTCTTTAATGGAAGCGATCAGAAGCTTTCCGGGTGCGGTTGTAATGGTTACGCATGATGAATATTTCTTACAAGAAATTGCCAATAAGTTGATTATTTTTGATGATAATAAAACTTTCGTGTTTGATGATTCTTACGAATTTTTCTTGAAGCGAATTGGTTGGAAGGATCATTAATCAATCGCTTCAACCTGCTGCATCAGCTCCCGCATTTTCACGGCAGGATATTCAACATTTTTGCTTTTATCATCACGCAATTCGCCACGAAATTTTTCCATCATCTCCGAAATAATTTTATATTTTTGCGCCACCGCTTCAACCTCTGGCAATTTTGCCACCACTTCACCATTCTTAGTTTTTGCAGGCCAATCGAAGCAGGACAAGGCTAGGGCCCGATCATAACCATTATGGGGCTGTTGCAAATCCCCACTTTTTGCCGTTTTTTGATCCAACGAACCCGCTTGTTTCAAGTGTTCAGCTTTTTGAAAAAGTTGATTTGCAACAGCCCCATTATTTTTTTCAAAAAATTCGCGCTCGGCAGCAGAAAGTTCGAAAGCCTGAAAAATCGCCAAACCGAAATCGGTAAAATAAAGATGCTCGCCATCAGTAACTATATTTCCGTGATGAGTATCAAAATGCAGCATGCCTTTTTTAGCCATAAAAGCCGCAGTAGATTTAATATCATTTACAACCATCGCCATGTCTGGCATGGCTGTATAAGCGCCTTCCGAAGCTTGAGGGCTCATATATTCGCACAAATTTTGTGGCGCATATTCAAGAAATATCACAATATCATATTTAGCATTGTGAGTGGCTTGAAACCGCGCTCCCACTGCTTTCGAGCCACCCCAATATTCTATTCTATGTTGCAAGCTTCCTCGTTAATAGGCTCGCAAGGCTGATTGCACGGCATTATTTTAAAGCCATACATCAAAGGAAAATTCGGAGACTCGCCATTCAACACCCATTGCGTAGTAATTTGATGAGCCGCAAGTTCGCGCCAAACGCCAAAGCCCAAAGACCCAACGCCATATTGATAATAAATTGGCAGATCGAATAAATTTTTCGTTGAATACATATTTTGCATTTCAAGATCGGTCAGCGCGATTTTTTTTGCAAACACGGAGACGCCACTAATATCAAGCTTCACGGCGGTTCTGCCAATTCCAAAATGAATTTGTTTTGCCGATTTAAGTTTTGCTGCGAGATTTTTATCGCCGTTTTTACTAATTCTGCAGCGGCGGTTTTATAGTTCTCGAGGCGCTTGGTTAGTGATGTCATGTGTGTTGAGAAAATTAGCCCTTAAGCATTTTATAAAAAACCGCCCTACTAACACCTAAAGTTGTAAGAATATCAGAAATTTTAAGAGTTGTATCTGCGTGTAATTGCCTCGCCATCTTAGCTTTTTCTTCGGTAAATTTTCTTGGCCTACCACCCTTTCTTCCCCTTGCCCTTGCTGCTTCTAGACCAGATTTAGTTCTCTCCCTAATCAAGTCTCTTTCAAATTCAGAAATAGCGCCAAAGACATGAAATATTAATTTTCCATTTGCCGTTGTGCTATCGATGCTTTCAGATAAAGACTTGAAGCCCACCTTCTTTTCTCCTAACTCATTCACCATTTCAATTAAGTGTTTCAAGCTTCTTCCAAGCCTATCTAATTTGTAAACAACTAAAACATCTCCTTCTCGCATAAAGCCTAAGGCCTCTTTTAAGCCTTCTCTTTCATTTTTTGACAGTGCTCCAGAAATTTTGTCAGAAAATATTTTGTCGCAACCTTCTTTTTTTAGAGCATCTTCCTGTAGATCAAGATTTTGATCAAAGGTGGATACTCGCATATATCCTATTTTCATAGCTTATGAGTGTCGGTTATTATCTTTTGCTGGCTCGCCAAGTCTTTCCCTGTTTGCTGCAATTACCTGATGAAGCTTCTTTTCCAACACTTTTTTATCTGGCAATTCAGTTAAATATTCAGCCACTTTTATGCCAGAATTCTGCAACTCAAGAAATTCGATCTGCTCATTGTTTCCTTCGGCACACAAAATTAAACCGATTGGCGATTCTTCTCCCATTTGCTTCTCATTCTTCTCAAGCCAACGCAGATAAAGCTCCATCTGTCCTTTATAAGTAGCTTTAAATTTTCCAATTTTTAATTCGATAGCAACAAGCCTTTTTAATTTGCGATGAAAAAATAATAAATCTAAACGATAATCTTCTCCGTCAATTATCATGCGTTTTTGGCGTGCAACAAAGGTAAATCCAGCGCCAAGCTCAAGCATGAATGATTCTAACTCGCGCAAAATTGCTTCTTCTAAAGATTTTTCTGAGTAGGTATCTTTCAAGCCCGCAAAATCTAAGAAATATGGGTCTTTAAAAATAAGATCTGGAGTTAGCTGATTTTCTTCGCGCAGCAGCTCTAGTTCTTGCTTAATTAATTGTTCTGGTTTTTTGCTGATTGCTGTTCTTTCAAAAAGCATGCCATCAATCTTATTTTTTAAAACTCTGACACTCCAGCCTTCCATTTTGCACATTTGAGTGTAGAAATCTCGCCCCAAATCATCTTTTACGGTCATTAAAGTAACAAAATGACTCCAACTCAATTTCGTCGACAGTGTCGACAAAATCTTTTCATTCTCAAATATTTGGGCAAATTTCATCATTCTATGAAGATTTCTCTCCTCAAATCCTCCACCATATTGATTTGTTAACTCTTGTGCAATAGTTGCAACAATCTGCTTACCATACTGCGCTCTTTCATTTTGTAAAACTTCCTCATTTATTCTTTGTCCAACTTTCCAATATAGATTGGTGATTCCAGAGTTAACCGCAGAAGCTAATTTTTGCTTACCCTGTTCAATTAAATTAATAATATCTTTGATAAGAATCTGGTTATTTTTTACCGAAATTTCTTTTTGCATAAAAAATTTTAAAAAAATTAAAGTTTGTCTCAGAAAATAAAATTTGATGATTTTAGGGACTAAGATTAAGATATGGGTTAGTATACAGATTTCAATTGCTTTTTAGATAATTTTTTGTGGATTTCGGTTTGTCTTTTAAACGATGGTTGTGTGGACAAAATCAATATTGCATTTATAAATTATTTATACTATATTGCTGATGTAGATATTACTAAATATATATAAATTATACACCTTTAATATAGCATAATGATTAACAGCATTAGAACCTCAACTAGTCGCGATAGAATAGCGAAATTATTAAGGGAATCCAGCTCAATAATTTCTGTTGAGCATTGTGCTTCAATTTTAGAAATCAAAAGAGATGCTGCTTCGCGATGCTTATCTCAATGGGTTAAGCAAGGATGGTTCAAAAGAATCAAGCAAGGCTTTTACGCGCCAATTCCTGCTGATTCAATTTCCGACAAGCAAGTCCTAGAAGATGTTTGGGTAGCCGTGCCAGCCTTATTTTCGCCATCTTATGTTGGGGGTTGGTCTGCGGCTGAATATTGGGGTTTTACCGAGCAGGTTTTTAACTCTATTTGCGTAATCACTAGCAAATCTATCCGCGCTCGTAGCGAAAAAATTCAAGATCAAACTTTTCAATTAAAAAAAACTAATCATAAAAATTTCTTTGGCTTAAAAATTTTATGGAAAGGCTCTGTTAAAATAAATATTTCCGATCCGCACAAAACAATCGCTGATATTCTTGATGACCCAAATTTAGGCGGAGGAATTTCTCATGTCGAAAAATGCCTAATTGACTACTTAAAATCGCAGCATTTTAATCAAGAATTATTACTTTCTTATCTAAAAGATATTGGCAATAAAACAGCTTTCAAGCGCCTTGGATTCTTACTAGAGGGCATTGACGAAAAAAAATATTCAAGTGCAATAAAATTCTGTCAAAAAAATATTTCTAAAGGAGATTCAAAGCTTGACACAAAGTATCAAGATTTAAAACTCGCAACAAAATGGAAATTATGGATACCAAAAAACTGGAGTAAGTTTTCAAATGATTGATAAAAAAGAAATTTTAGAAAAGGCTGGAGAATTATCGTTAGAGTCAAGAGTAATCGAAAAAGATTATGTTTTGGGGTGGCTATTGGCAGGCATTGCCAACCATCATGAGCTAAAAGATAAATGGCTATTCAAAGGTGGTACATGTTTAAAAAAATGCTACTTTGAAACTTATAGATTCTCTGAAGATCTTGATTTTACGCTACTTGATGCAACGCATTTAGATGAAAAATTTCTTAAAAAAACTTTCACCGAAATTGTTGAATGGGTTTATGAAAATTCTGGTATTGATATTGCCGCTGATAGCAAATTTGCCCCAGTGAAAATTGAAATTTATGCTAATCTTAGAGGAAATAACTCTGGTCAAGGAAACATTTATTATCGTGGCCCCATGACAATTGGTCAGGGCGGCTCAGCCCCTACAATTAAGCTTGATTTAACTCTCGATGAAAAAGTTGTTTTGTCGCCAGAGAAAATGCAAATAACTCACGGATATTCCGATTATAATAAAAAATTATTTGCTGTGCATTGTTATCATTATATTGATCTTTTTGCAGAGAAAATTAGAGCTTTAGATGAAAGAAAAAGACCGGGTGCGAGAGATTTATATGATGTTGTGAATATGTATCGTCATGGGATTAAGGTTGATTTAAAGAAACTGAATAACTCAATTAAAGAGAAATGTAACTTTAAAGAAATTGCCTTTCCAAGCATGAAAACCATGGGTCCAAAGCAAGAGGAGTTTATGGTTCAGTGGGAGAAGCAGCTCAAGCATCAATTACCAACGTTGCCACCATTTTTGAGTTATTGGGAAGAATTGCCAACTGTCTTTGAGTGGCTTGCTGGTAAATTTGCCGATGCAGAGCCTTTGCCAATAATTTCTAAAGAAGGTAGTAAGCATCATATTTTTGTTCGACAATCCAAAATTATACAAAGCATTAGATTTGCCGCAACAAGCCATCTATGCGTTAATCTTGATTATCAGAAAGAAAATGGCGAAAGGGAGCAATATTTGCTTGAGCCATATTCTTTTAGAACCACATCGAAAAATAATATTGTTTTTTATGCTGTTAAAAGAGAGTCGGGAGAAATAAGAAGTTTTCGCGTTGATTTAATGATTGATGCATCTGTTTCGAGTGTGGTTTTTAAGCCAAAATATGTTATAGAAATTCTTGGGGATGGAGCTGTAGATGCGCCTCTCAAGAGATAAAAATCTTATAAATTTATGAAAAAATTAAAAATAATTCTGAATGAAAAACTTAAATCTTTTGAACAAGATTTTTCCTCGGAATTATTAGGTGATTTAATACTACTTTCTGGTGTTAATGGTAGCGGAAAGACTCAGCTAATGAAAATTATTCATGGATCCAATTATGATCGTAGAAATCCAGAACAAAAATTAAATCGTAAAATTATTTTAGATTCTATTGAGATAGAAGCGCACGAAGTTTTATATAAATCATTTCGAGACTATTCGCACATTACCGATATAACCCTTTCTTCCATCACTAGCAGAATAAAGATAAGAGAAGAATTATGGCGGTGGTATACACAGTATAGATTAGATTATAATCGAAGTGCCGAACTAAAAGATTTTAAGAATTCGTGTGAACTGATAAGAGATATTTTGATAACGAAATTTGGTGATGACAATTTTAGAAACATAAAAATTGCAGAGGATGACTTTCATACCTTAATTCCACCGGGATTTGTGCTGTATAAGGATGATATCTTTAGCGATAAAATTGGTGATATTTTTTTTAATTACATATCACAAATTCACCACCGAAAAGTAAAAGCATATGATAGCAAGCAGATAATAGATGAATCCCATTTTGGAATAGCTCCATGGACTGAGCTAAACAATCTTTTTAAAGAGCTTAAATTTGATTATCGA
Source organism: Rickettsia typhi (assembly GCA_945872855.1). GTDB lineage: Bacteria > Pseudomonadota > Alphaproteobacteria > Rickettsiales > UBA1997 > CAMCFD01. The sequence goes on from CAMCAW010000028.1 coordinate 9,062, forward strand.
TTTAAAGATAATTATCATCGCACTGATGCCGATATGATCAACGAGCAACCAGCTATTTATTCCATAGATCATAATGGTAAAATTGATAATGGTTCAAAAAGATCCGCGAGTGATTTATCTGATGGAGAAAAGGCGATAATATCCTTAACTTTTGCTGCGCTTTCTAATGAAAAAATAAAGCCAAAAATTTTATTACTTGATGAATATGACGCAACACTAAATCCTTCACTAACAAATGCCTTTTTTGCGGTGTTAAAAAAGTTTTTTATAGATAAGGGTGTTCAGGTTATTATTTCAACCCACTCGTCATCAACCTTGGCTTTAGCACCAGAATATGCGAGGTTTTATGAGATTTACAAGCCAAAATCTAATAGGGATAGAGTTTTAGAGGTATCTCGTGATGCTTACGAAGATATGAGGATAGCCAATGCAAGATTTTATTATGTGATTGAGAATCAAGAAAGTCGCTATGATGAAATAAAGAAAATGCATGATGAACAAAATACTCTTATCGCCAAACTCGAGCAACAAATAAAAGATTCTGCAAAAAATATTTTGATTTTATGCGAAGGAAAAACTGATGCGATGCATCTTAAAAAAGCGCAGCAAAAACTAAACATCACAGATCTGGATATAGAATTTATTGATTTGTTAAATATAGAGGGTTGGGGAGATACCCAACTAAAAAACGCGCTAAGTAAATACGCGCTACTACCAAATACAAATAAAAGAATAATTGGTATATTCGATAGAGATGTTGAAGGTACAATCAAGGAGATAGGAAATTATAAGGACTACGGAAATAATGTTCATGCTTTTTGTATTCCAGTTCCGCAGTCTCGCTTAAGCTATAAAAATATATCACTAGAGTTTTATTATTCAGATAATGAAATAAAGAAAGAAAAAGATGGCAAAAGATTATGTTTTGATAATGAAATCCATGAGATGGTTAATAAATCGATAAAGCGAACAGAAATAAAAAAATTAGACACCCCAGATCACTCAAAAGAGAATGAAAAAAAGATATTTGATGAAAATATAGGTGATGAAAAATGGCTACATTCAAAATCTGCATTTGCTGGTTTAGTTTTAAGAGATGAAGATTTTGCAAAAGATTTTGATTTTCAAAACTTTAATCTCATTTTCGATAAAATAAGGGATATTAGGAGCAATGATGGTTCTTAGTTAGTATTTTAAATTATGTAAGGTAAATTATATTTTTAGCTTACAGCTTCTAAGCTCCATAGCTTTACATAACCTATATTATAAGACTCCACAATTTACAACCAATTAGAGCTTGGAAATATATATATCGCAGTCACCGCAAAATCCTCAAAAAACCCATCATGCCGCGTTAAATCTTCATCCTCATTTCTCATATAAAACATCGTGATTTTGTTTTTCAAAGCGAAATCTGCAATTGTTTTTTGCGTCAGTTGCAACTGCGATTGGAGGCCTTAACGAAAAATATTGGCTATGCAAAATTCCGACCACATAGCCTTTTTTATTATCACTTTATCAAAGTTGGTGGGATCGGAGGTGTAATTGGGAAATAAAACTATGTCGCAAATTTTCGGATCTCCTCAGCTTCATTTCAGCATTTCTATAATGTATCGCTATAAAAATAACAGCAGCAAATACGATGGCCGTTATTACGACATAAGTAAGACACTTAGAATGAAGATCTATTTTTGGGTAATTACCTGCAGTAAATCTAAGCAAGTAAACCGATTACGAATAAATTTTGCATTACTAACCAACTCTTGATATTGCTTGCTCGAAAGCCCCAAACCTTGCGCCGAAGTTTTAATTTTAAAATGCTGCAAAATTGCCTTTATTGTTTTTTCTGGCAATAATATTTTTTGTAAAACCTTGCGGTCGCTCTCCCAGCAGGCTTCCAGATGCTTATTAATTTTTTCCAAATCAAAATCTATTTTCTCGCAATATTCTTTTTTGCATTCGCGCGCAATTTTTCTGCCAAAAAATTTCTCCATTTTTTGCGTTGGAAATTTTGTTTTTTGCAATTGTAGAGAATCTTGTTCGAGCAGCTGTTCTTGCAACTTCACAGCAGTTAATGTTGTCGCTGCAATTTGTAATCCATGAAAAATTTTACCAGCTTTTTTCGGATATTTCATCTCAAAAGCATGGCCAATTAAATGCTCCGATTGACTTGCAGGATAACTGCCGCCAGCCAGCGACATTCCTGTGCCAGAGAGTAATAAAATTTCCGTTAAAATCTTCAATAATTCATCATCATCTAATTTAAATTTCCGATAATTTTTTACCAAAAATTCCATTTTTTCTTGCAAAATGTCGAACGGTTTTTTATCGAATTTTGTGTCTAAAATTTGATGCGATAAAAGCCAGTCGAACCAACAGCTATAAAAGCAAAGACTGTCACCAATTCCCGCTTGAATCATTGTTTTTGGCGCCGATTTTAAAATATCCAAATCGCCATAAACTGCCAAAGGCAAAGTGGCGACAAGAGTTTTTTTATGGCCGCGAACCATGATTGACGCGTTGCGCGAGAGATAGCCATTCATCGAAGGCGCCGAGGCAAAAATTACATAAGGAATTCGTTCGCGGGCGCTAACCATCTTGCACAAATCGTTAATCACGCCGCTGCCAAGTGCCACGATTAAATCGCAATTTTGGGCGGCTTTTTTAATATGCGCGATATTTTTTTCATCGGCCTGCGCGTTTTTCAAAATTAAGGTTTCGCTGCAATGATCTTTAAAATCATCAGCGAAAAATTTAGCGCAATTTTTCCAAATTTTTTCATCAGAAACGAAGCAGATTTTTCTGTCAAACGTAATTAATTCGAAGGCTTTAGAAGCTAGGCCACTCGCTATTTTGATCTCAATATTTTGTAGAAAATTCATCTTGAAAAATAACTTTATTTCTTTATAAGTTGAGTCTTTAAAATTCTATAAAACTTCTGAAACCCAATGGAAAAATTTCAATTATTCTTACTTATTTTGCAAGTAATCATCGCTGTGGTGATGATTATTTTAGTATTGCTTCAAAAATCTGATGGCGATTCTTTAGGTGGTATTGGCGGTGGTTCAGGCGGCATGAATGCAGTTATTTCTAGCAAAGCTTCGGCAAATATTCTTAGCAAAACCACCATGATTTTAGTGGGGGTTTTTATGTTCAATTGCTTAATTTTGGCCACAATTTCTAATGCTGGCAAAAAGAAAATCGCTTCTGAATTAGATCAAATTATCCAACAACAAGAAACCACGAAAGACGAGGCTCCACAAGTTCCTCCGGTTAATTAGTGTTAATCATGCCGAGCCTGTTTAGGCATGAATAAAGCAAGATAAATCGCGCTTCAACAGGCTAAGCGCGATAAATTTAAGGGAAATATGCAAACAGCTCTAAACGCAATACACAGAAATCAAGGCGGCAAAATGGTTGAATTTGCTGGTTACGATATGCCAGTTCAATATCCAGATGGCATGTTGAAAGAGCATGAATGGGTGCGCTCGGGCAATGTTGGCATCTTCGATGTTTCGCACATGGGCCAATTTTTTATGGAAGGCGAGGGTGTAGCAAAATTCCTTTCGCACATCACGCCTACAGATTTCTCGCTAAGCACACCAGCTCTAGCTAAATACACTGTTCTTACCAATGAAATTGGTGGAATTATCGACGATCTAATTGTCACAAAAATTTCTGACACAAAATTTTTCCTCGTATTAAACGCTGGCTGCAAAGAAAAAGATGCCACATGGATTCGCAAAAATTTGCCAGCGCAACTACAATTCACTGAATTGGCAGATCGTTCGCTCATCGCAATTCAAGGTGAAAAAGCCGAAGAAGTTTTGCAAAGATTTGTTGAGGGCGCTAATTTGGCCGATCTAGCCTATATGAATACTAAAACTTACCAATTCAAAAATGGCGAAGAAGTTTATATCGGGCGCACGGGATACACGGGCGAAGACGGTTTTGAAGTTAGTATCAAAAGTTCTGCTGTAACACAATTTTGGCTAGATCTTTCTGCGATGGCAGAAGTGAAGCCAATCGGCCTCGGTGCGCGCGATTCTCTGCGCCTAGAAATGGGCTACCCACTTTATGGCCACGATCTAGACGACACAACTTCTCCAGTTGAAGCTGCAATAGGTTGGGTGGTTAGCAAGTCGAGCACAGATTTCATCGGCGCCAAAAGAGTTTTGGAAGAAAAATTAAATGGCGTTAAAAGAAAAAGAATGGGCGTAAAATTGCTAGATCGCGGCATTGCACGTGAAGGTACTGAAATTCGCAAAGATGGCCTAAAAATTGGCATACTTTCTAGTGGTGGGTTTTCGCCAAATTTAAAAGTTTCAATTGGCCAAGGCTATTTCGATTCAACAGTAAAAGCAGGAGATAGCGTTGTGGCAGTTGTGCGCGACCGCGAAATTCCTGCAGTTATGCATTCACCAACTTTTGTTGCAGCTAGAACAAAAGCGGCAAAAAAATAAAATTTACCAACCTTAATTATTAACACTTAGGAGAACTATGAAATTCACAAAAGACCATGAATGGGTAAAAATTGAAAATGGCGTTGCCACAATTGGCATCACAGAATATGCCGCCGACGCTCTAGGGGAGCTGGTTTATGTTGAATTGCCAAAAGTTGGCAACACTTATTCTAGGGGCGATGCTTTTGCGGTTGTTGAATCTTCAAAATCTGCGAGTGATGTTTATATTCCGGCTTCTGGTTCGGTTGTTGAAGTTAATCAATCATTAACTGCGCAGCCTGAATTAATCAATAATTCTGCTTATAAAGATGGCTGGATTGCAAAAGTTAAACTAAGCGACGAGTCTGAATTAGCTGATGCGATGGATGAAGGTTCTTACAAAAAATATTTGGAAGAAAAATAAATAATTGCTTTGAAAAAAAGGCGATAAACCTTAAATGGGTTTATCGCCTTTTTTGTGCGTTGAAAAGAGTTTTTAATCGTTTAAAACTTCGCATTCACCGTTGGTGATGTAGGCATCTAGCCCCACTAAAGCAACCTCTTTGAAGCGACTATCACCCAAAATTCTAATATTAATTCCGTTAATATTTTTCACTTTCACATTCACAAATACGCCAGTTTGCTCAAACTCTGCTGTATAATATTGGCAAACTTTGTTGCGACATAATGCTAATGTTTCTTTGTCTTTATCAACAATAAGTGCCGAAGACCCTGTGAGATTTAATTTTGGACATTCGCGTTTAGAGCAGACAAACAAAGACTTCGGAATGCATTTTAAAACTTTCCACTTTTGTGCAGCATTAAAATAAGCATCGGCTTCTTTAAAAATTCTATCGAAATCAAAAGTTTTTACATCGGCAACATTTTGGGTAGAATTATATAATTCTACATCTTTAGTTTTTGGCTTTGCAGATTTAGTTGCAACCGCGCTTTCTGCCGCTAAAGCAAAAGTAGATGCTACAAAACAAAGTCCAATAACTGCAGTTAAAAATTTAATTTTCATATTTTTCGCTATTTTTTATTAATTTGTTATTGCTTGAATTAAATTTGCAGCAGATATAGTAAATAATTAATACAAAAAATCTAAAGCGCAATTTTATTTGTAAACAAATTCGCATCGCCGCCAATTAACAACTCAATCGCGGCAGAAATTTTGTGATTAACTTTATCGGCCGCCACCATTTCTTCCTTAGAAAATTTCGACAAAACATAATCAGCTACCTCAAACCCGCTATTTTCTGGCCTTCCAACACCTAAGCGCACGCGCCAATATTCTTTTCCAATAACAGAATCAAGGGATTTTAGGCCGTTATGTCCTGCGCTGCCGCCGCCAATTTTTACTTTTATTTTACCTAATGGAATATCGATTTCGTCGTGAAGAACGATAATATTTTGCGGCGGAATTTTGTAGAAAGTTGCAGCCCCAAGCGCCGCCACCCCAGAATTATTCATATAAGTTTGCGGCTTTAGCGCGATAATTTTTTCACCCGCAATTTCACCCGCAAAAACTTCGCTGGAGAATTTTTTGCCCAAGGCCTGAAAATTATGCTCGGCGATGATTTTATCAAGCGCGAGAAAGCCAAAATTATGGCGAGTTTTTTCATATTCTTTGCCAATATTTCCAAGGCCGATTAGGAGATGCATTATCTATCGAAATTTTATTGAGAGTTGCCGATTCTCAACCTAAAAACCACTGATGCAAGTATTTTTTAACATGATTATTGACTGTTAGAATCCAGCAATTACAATGCGCCGCCCTTTATTTATCAGCAATAAAATTTATTAGAAATGACAGATATCAGAAACATAGCGATTATCGCGCACGTAGATCACGGCAAGACCACATTAATTGACGCGATGTTAGCCCAAAGCGGAACCTTCCGCGCCAACCAACAAGTTGAAATTCGCGTGATGGATAGCAACGCTCTAGAAAAAGAACGCGGTATCACAATTTTGGCAAAATGCACATCAATTACTTGGCAAGATCACAAAGTTAATGTAATCGATACCCCCGGCCACGCCGATTTTGGTGGCGAGGTTGAGCGCGTGCTTTCAATGGCAGATAGTTGCTTGTTGTTGGTCGATTCATCTGAAGGCCCAATGCCACAAACTAAATTCGTGCTTTCGAAGGCCTTGGCTCTAGGCTTGAGGCCAATCGTAATTATCAACAAAGTAGATCGTCAAGATGCGCGTGTTGATGAAGTTTTAAACGAAATTTTCGATTTATTCGTTTCTTTGAACGCGAATGAGCAGCAGCTAGATTTTCCAGTGCTTTACGCCGTGGGCCGTGATGGCTGGTGCGTGCGCGACCTAGAAAAAGACGAGCGCAAAGATTTAACGCCACTTTTCAACATGATTTTAGAGCATGTAAAACCACCAAAATTCGATGTGAATGCGCCATTCACAATGCTTGCAACTTTGCTAGAATCAAATCCATATTTCGGACGCATGCTTACAGGCCGCATCATGTCGGGCACGGCAAAAAGTTTGATGAATTTCAAGGCAATTAACTTAAATGGTCAATTGGTTGAGCAAGGCCGTCTAACTAAGCTTCACACCTTCCGCGGAGTAGATAAAGTTCCGGTTGATGAAGCGGTTGCGGGTGACATCGTTTCAATTGCGGGTCTAGAAAAAGCCTCGGTTGCCGATACAATCTGCGATATGTCGGTTAACACGCCAATCAAATCAACGCCAATCAATCCGCCAACAATGGCTATTACCATTGGCGTAAATGATTCTCCTTTGGCTGGACAAGAAGGCTCAAAAGTTACATCACGCATGATTCGCGACCGCTTATTTGCTGAAGCGGAAAGCAACGTTGCAATCAAAGTAAAAGAATCAGATTCAAAAGACGCCTACGAAGTTGGTGGTCGCGGCGAGTTGCAGCTTGGTGTGTTAATTGAAAACATGCGCCGCGAAGGCTTCGAGCTTTCAGTTTCAAGACCGCGCGTGCTTTTCAAAAAAGGCCCAAATGGTGAAGTTTTAGAGCCAGTCGAAGAAGTTGTTGTCGATGTTGATGACGCTTTTAGCGGCGTTGTAGTTGAAAAACTTTCTTCGCGCAAAGGTGAAATGATCGAAATGAAGCCATCTGGCGGTGCAAAAACCCGCTTGGTTTTTCACGTTCCGTCACGCGGATTAATTGGCTATCAAAGCGAATTCTTAACTGATACAAAAGGCACGGGAGTGCTTAACCGCTTGTTCCACTCTTATATTCCATATAAAGGTGAATATGCAGATCGCAAAAACGGTGCGTTAATTTCTAACGATTCAGGAGAGTCTGTAGCCTACGCACTGTGGAACTTGCAAGATCGTGGCGTTATTTTCATCAAGCCGCAACAAAAGGTTTACATGGGTATGATTATCGGTGAAAACTCTAAAGCAGGCGATTTAGAGGTGAATATATTGCGCGGCAAACAACTTACTAACATTCGCACAACTGCTGCAGATGAAGCGATTCGTTTGATCCCGCCACGCTTGATGATTCTTGAAGAAATGATCACTTATATTTCTGCTGATGAGTTGGTTGAGGTGACACCAAAATCGCTACGTTTACGCAAGAAATTCCTTGATGCAAATGAACGCAAGCGCATGGCTAAGGCTAATGCGGCGAAGTTTGATTTTGTGCAAGAAGAATAGTTTGAAGCGACATGAATTATGCGCTAGTCGGTGTAGCTATAAAGGTTGTGCTGACTAGCACTTTTTCATGCGCTGGCGCTTTCATACAAGGCAATAAAGACAATTGACATATAGGTATTTTTGTTTAAGGTGCTTTTTAGTAAAAAAGATTCAATCAATCAGAAATTTATGCCTCCTATCAAATCAGCGGCCCCAACCTCAGGCTCTCGCCCCAGAGTAGTTAAAAAAGATTCACGGCAAAATGTAAAGACATATGAAGAGGTTCAAGAAGAACTATTCCTGCGCGATATAGCTAAATCAAAATACAATATCGTAGACATAGACTCCTTAAATTCATTGGTTAAAGATGTATTTAGAGAAGTTTCTGGCTCTGGTAACGTGAACGAGGCAAGAAGAATAGATCTCCTTGGAAAATTAGCTGTTGAAAAGTATGGCAGAGAAGTAAATTTTTCCGAAAGAGTAAAGAGCGTTCAGAGGAGTATCGAGGGAGAGAGTAGTTCGCGTGCTTCACTTATCCAGTCGGCTTCTCAAATTGCTGCGATTGCAGCTGGAGGGCAATTTATAGCCCCCGCTGAAAGTAAGGCGTTAAGTGCAACTAATTCTCAACGACCTGAAATTGCGCAAAGAGAGATACAAGAAAACAAAGGATTTGCGATTGCAAAATTTCTGCGTGGTGCTTATGACTATATTAGTGGCGCTAGTTCTGCTGTTTCTGTGAAAGATGAAAATAAGAGTGATGTTGATGCAAAGCCGGTGGTGGTTACTAAGAGAGATTTTGAGAGAAGGGGTGGGATAGAGTCTGAAATACAAAAGATTAAGGAGGGTCTCGCTTCAAAAATAGCTGAAGCACAACAGGCTCTAGATAGTTTGAAAACCTTGCATGATAATGGTTTTGATTTGCAGAATCAATATGGAGAGCGGTTGAATGAATTTAATGCTTTTAAAGAAGAGATCGCCAAAGATCAATCTAACACTAATATAAGCGCATTAAAAGCTGCTCTAAAAGAAAATGGCGTTGTTTTTTCTGGTAATTCGGTTATCTCTATTAACATCAATAATGATATTCTTGGCGCTATCATGAGAATTAATGATGCGCTCAAAGATACTACCGTTGCTGCTTCAACCACAACCACAACCACAACCACAACCACAACTCAACAGGCCTCGGCAACAGAGAAGACAGATACGAAGCCCGCAACACAAGCTTCATCAACATCGGGGCCTATCAATTCTGAGGCTACTCAAGATTCTAGCACTATTACAACAACCTCAGCATTTAGCTCGCAGCAATCTTCGACTGACTCAACTTCTAAGCCAGATGAGGCGAGCTCTACTATGTCTTCGCAAGCTACTGAGGGCTTGGCTAGTTCTGCAACTAACGCCGCAACCAGAACCACTGTTGGTGCCTCAGCCAATACTCATACTTCAACTGAAACTCAAGCTGTAGATCTTACTACACCAGTTGATACTAGAACCGTAACCTCGCCAACCACCGCTAATTTCGATACTGCAACTAAAGTAGCTTCTACAACAGAATCAACCGCTTCTAAGGCAACAACTACGCCCAAGACAACAACAGAATCAACCGCTTCTAAGGCAACAACTACGCCCAAGACAACAACAGAATCAACCGCTTCCAAGACAACAACTACGCCCAAGACAACCACCGCTCTATCTAGTTCTGAACCTACACAAGCCACTCAAACTAACACTCAGCCTACGGCTACTAACACGCAAGCTACGCCAACATTAACCGCCCGTAGCACCGCGACTAGCACTACAGCCCATACCCAAACTCAAGATAATGCAACTGAAACTCAAGCTGTAGATCTTACTACACCAGTTGATACTAGAACCGTAACCTCGCCAACCACCGCTAATACTTCAGAGGCTTCTAGCGCTACTCCGCCAACCACCGCTAATTTCGATACTGCAACTAAAGTAGCTTCTACAACAGAATCAACCGCTTCTAAGACAACAACTACGCCCAAGACAACCACCGCTCTAGCTAGTTCTGAAACTACACAAGCCACTCAAACTAACACTCAGCCTACGGCTACTAACGCGCAAGCTACCACTGCAACCAGCTCTCCATTTACGAGCTCTGAAGCTAAATCTTCTGCGATAGATACTACTACTACTACTACTTTTGCAAGCTCGACTCATACAACAAGCACTTCTAAGGCTAGCACTCAATATGTCGATACTACAACTGAAGCAGCGTCTGCGTCTGGTTCTGGTGAATCGGGAGTTGATCCAGACTCAACTACCACTACAACAGCTTCAAATCCTAGCTCTACCACAGAATCAACCGCTTC
>CAMCAW010000029.1 GCA_945872855.1 Rickettsia typhi
GATAGAAAATAAAATTTTAGCAGGATAAGGTTGTACGCCTTGAGCTTCTATTTTTCTAAAAGCTGTTAGAGCATTTTGAAATATAATAGTTCTGCCTCGCGCCTCTTGCGCACCAGTAGCGTGATAGGTTATAGACCCTATAGTAGCAACAGCGCCACCAAGATCGTTAACAGCAATGTTGTCTTGCGTTAAACTTTTAGTCGCATCTTTTAACAATACTACTCTACTTCCATCTATAGGCTCACCTTTTTCATCTACGTTCTTTTCAGGATTATTTGGTAGCGGCACTTCCGTTAGGTTGAGATATCCTTTTCCCGCTTTTTCATTACGAGCTTTTACTACCGTAGCAATATCCCTATCGGTATATAAATATCTTTCATTAGCTTTCGCAACCACTTGTTTACTCATAAATTCCTACATTGTTAAATAAAATTAACCAACATCACTCTTAACATAAACCTCAGACCCCAACTCCTTAAACTTCTCACTCATCTCCTCCATACCCTGCGCGACTTCCTGCGCTTTCGCATAATCGCGCACATCTTGCGTAATTTTCATCGAGCAAAATTTTGGCCCGCACATTGAACAAAAATGCGCCACCTTCGCGCCTTCTGCTGGCAGGGTTTCGTCGTGATAAGACTTCGCCGTTTCTGGATCTAGCGACAAATTAAATTGATCTTCCCAACGAAACTCAAAACGCGCTTTCGAAAGTTCGTCATCATGCAACTTGGCTAGAGCGTTGCCCTTAGCGAGATCGGCCGCATGTGCCGCAATTTTATAAGTGATAACCCCAACGCGCACATCTTCCTTATTTGGCAAGCCAAGATGCTCCTTCGGCGTAACGTAGCAAAGCATCGCCGTGCCAAACCAACCAATCATCGCCGCGCCAATTGCGCTGGTAATGTGATCGTAACCGGGGGCAATATCAGTGGTTAAGGGCCCGAGGGTGTAGAACGGAGCCTCTTTGCAATAATCTAACTGCTTCTCCATATTTTCTTTGATGAGATGCATCGGCACGTGTCCGGGGCCTTCGATCATCACTTGGCAATCGTGCTTCCATGCCACTTCTGTTAGCTCTCCTAATGTTTTTAATTCGCCGAATTGCGCGGCATCGTTAGCATCGGCGATCGAGCCGGGGCGCAGGCCATCGCCTAGCGAGAAGCTTACGTCATATTGATTCATGATGTGGCAAATTTCCTCAAAATTAGTGTAAAGGAAATTTTCTTTGTGATGCGAGAGACACCATTTTGCCATGATCGAACCGCCGCGAGACACGATTCCTGTGGTGCGGTTGGCCGTTAGCGGCACATATTGCAAACGCACGCCCGAGTGAATGGTGAAATAATCTACACCCTGCTCGGCCTGCTCTATCAGCGTGTCGCGGAATATTTCCCATGTTAATTCTTCGGCCACGCCGCCCACTTTTTCAAGCGCCTGATAAATTGGCACCGTGCCAACCGGAACTGGGCAATTGCGAATAATCCATTCGCGAATGTTGTGAATATTGCGGCCCGTAGATAAATCCATCAACGTATCGGTGCCGAAGCGCGTGGCCCAAATCATTTTTTCTACCTCATCTTCAACGCCAGAAAATATCGCCGAATTGCCAATGTTAGCGTTGATTTTCACCAAGAAATTGCGCCCGATAATCATCGGTTCAGACTCGCGGTGATTGATGTTGTTAGGAATAATCGCCCTGCCCGCAGCAATTTCATCGCGCACAAATTCTGGCGTGATAAATTGCGGGATCTTAGAGCCGAAAGTTTCGCCGCGATATTGCATGGTTTGCGGATTTTGGCGCAAAAGGCTCTCGCGATTCATGTTTTCGCGAATGGCGATATACTCCATCTCCTTTGTAATCAAGCCTTCGCGGGCATATTTTAGCTGCGTTGGTTTTTGCCCCGCTTTCGCGCGAAGTGGCTTGAAGCTGCTCAAATCAAACTCTGGCGCCGATGGTTTATGCGCCGCGGTAACGCCATTATCTTCAGGCTTAACATTTCTACCTTCATAAAACTCAACGTCGCCACGCTCTAGAATCCACGATTCTCTAAGGCGAGGAAGGCCTTTGTTTAAATTTATTTTATCCAAAAAATCTTGATCGGTAAATGGGCCAGAAGGATCATAAACCGTAAAATTTTTGTTATCTGAAGTCTCCGACAGCTTAATTTGGCGCATCGCCACCTTCACATCAGAGAATTTTTCGCTTTGCACATAGATCTTGCTTGAGGCAGGAAGCGGTCCTAGCGTAAGTTTTTTGGTAATTTTATCTGAAAGCATTTTGTTTTACTAAGTTGATTTAAGCGTTATTCGCTATCTGCGGGCTATTATAGCAGTTTTTGTTTGTTATTTCTACAAGTTTTATGCTTTCTTATCAAAACATATTCTCTGAAAAATTTTTGCAATCAACGCCGCCGCCAAAAAACATGCCAACATCGACACTAAATTATGCCCAAAAAAATGCGCGCCTTTAGCCATTTGATAAATCCCCAAGACCCACCCCAAGCCAATTGCCGCCGCAAGAGCTATAAATTTATGTGATTTTTTTGTGAGGGCAAAAAATAAAATCATCAGCGCAAAACCAGTAACTGGATGGCCCGCGGGAAAGCACTGACCATGGTTTATCTTGCCATGTTGTGGCTCGCCTTGCGGAGACATAGTGCGCTGCAATTGCTTAAAATTTTCATCATGCTTTTCAAAGATGCTCAGGTGCGGATACTTGCCGTTGTAGATCTCGAGCTGGTTTGGACAATAAATATCAGTGAATTTTTTGATATTGCCAACAGTGAGCGGAATTATTGTGAAGCCAAGAAAAATCAGCAAAAATTTATAGCGATTTTGAAAACAGAATTGCGATTTATTTCTGAATCCGAGTAAAGCGCAAGCTAGAGCGCCAACGATTCCGAGGCCTAACAGAATCTTAGGAAAGATATAAAAAATAAATCTTTTTACAGGCTCATCGGCATCGATTAACCAAGTTTTTGCTGTGTAATTAAAAAAGTGATTTTGCAAACGAACATCGAAATCGCTATAATTAACAAAGCACAAAGCCGCGATTAGCAAGGCTAAATCGATGATTATTAAAAGATTAATTTGTTTATTTGTGAGCATTATTTTTTAAGCAATTCTATCTTTTTAAAAAATGAATGTGGCGTTAAGAGGCAAGAAAAAAGTATTACTATTTAAATTTATATTACCACTCTCGCATAAATATCTCCTTTAAATATTCGTAACTAATGCGCCTGCAAATTTAGTGCAGGCGCACAGATTAACCGCAAAAACTAAAAGTGATAAGCCGCACCAATTTGAATGGTAGAAATATCGGTCTTCGCTTGATTAACTCCACCATTATCTGGCGTTGCCAAATCTAATGTCTGAAAATTATATTCTAAGTTAAGTGAAATATTTTTATGTGGATAATAATTTGCACCAATTCCAAGAATTGCACCAACTTTATTACCCGATTTTTTTTGACCAGTAACATCTGCCCAGTCTACTTTATAACTTACATTAGCAAGCCCCCCAGTAAGATACATGGCAAAATTATCAGCAATATCATAGCCAAAATCTAACTTCGCGCCATATCTTGAATTAACCGAAATAGAAGTATCGCCTTCGTCGCCGATGCTATCTGCCTTGGTTCCTAATTTTTCATAAAATATGCCTGGCGCCAAGAAAAAATTATTAAGACTAATGGCATATTTATAGTTTACGCCAAAGCCAGTTGCTGAATTATCAAATTTTGCAAAATTTGAGGCAGTAACTCCTGATCGCTCATATTGATGACTAGAATTCACTCTTGATAAATTAACTCCAACATAACTTCCTTCGGTTTTTGCTAAAGCTTGTGAAGCTAGAGAAATAGAGGTTAAAGCAACGGTTGCAGCTAAGATTTTTTGTAGATTTTTTTTCATAAATTATTGAGATTAAAGTGGTAGAATTAATCATTTCTTGGCAAGTGATTGGTGTTTTAAACTTTTCATTTGTGGTCGAAATGAAGAAATTACAGCCGCACTTTTTACAACAAAAGATGCTCTCTTTTCGTAAAATTTTACAATAAAAGATGCCCTTTTTGCTATATAAAGAGATTTACCATCACTTGATTTTGGGAAGTTGCAATTTTAGAAATTGCACGAGCGGAAGAAAATTTTTGACTAGCACAAGACCAGCTTAAAACTTTAGCGAAGCTTTTTTAAACGATTATGGCTGCTGAAGTTAGTGATTTTCTTTTGCCTTTCAACCTTTGACTCTAGTGATGATAGCGGTTGTTAGCTTTTTTATAAAGCGAAAGAATTTTAGGGAGCAAGATTATTTTTGCAAGAAAGAAATTGTAGCCTGGGTGATTATATACTTAGCGCATATTTAAATAAACCTAAAATAAATATATAAAAGTTATTGACTACAAAATATTTAGGTATATAATTAATGTAATTAATAACATTTTTTATATACCTAGATATGAATTTAATTGAATTTCAAACCAAGTTTGGAACAGAGAAAGCCTGTCGTGATTGGCTTGCGCAACGCCGCTGGGGGAGTGAAGCCACGCCAACTTGTCCACACTGCAATTCAAAACAAATTTACATTCATTCGGACAATAAGCTTTTTAGCTGCTCTGAATGCAAAAAACAATTCACAGTTCGTATTGGAACAATCTTTGAAGATTCTCGCCTTCCGCTTTTTAAATGGTTTATAGCAATTTATCTTTTTACCTCTTTAAAAAAAGGTTTATCATCAATCCAGCTTTCAAAATATATCAATGTAACGCAAAAAACAGCGTGGTTTATGCTGCACAGAATACGCGAAGTAATGGACGGCAACGACACGCACAACCCCTTTGACGGCACAATTGAAATTGATGAAGCTTATCTAGGTGGAAGCGAGAAAAACCGCCACTTAAAAGATAAATTAGCAACTGGTGAAAAAGAAAAAACTGTTGTAATTGGTATGATTAATCGTGAATCGCAAAAAGTAAAAGCGATGATGGTTGCGAATGCGGAAGCAGAAAATCTTTTGCCAAAAATTTATAAAAATGTTGTAGATAGAGCAACAATCGTAACGGACACGCTTCAAGCATATAAAAGCCTTAAAAAGTATTATACTCATAAAACTGTTAAACACTCCGCTGGTGAATATGTGAAAATTGACAGACACACTGCTTTTAAAATTCACACAAACTCTATTGAGGGGTTCTGGGGCGAGTTAAAGCGTGGAATTAAAGGAATCTACCACTGGGCAAGCAAAAAGCATATTAACAAATATTTGAATGAGTATTGCTTCCGTTATAATGAAAGAAAAATAACGGATTTTGAAAGGTTTGATGCTTGGTTTGGTAAATGCGAAAACAAGAAATTATCTTACGCCGGTTTAATTAATTAATTTTTTAAAACTCATGACAAAAGAAAATAAAATGCTGAAAGCGATATGCGAAGGCGAATTGGACCTTGGACCTATAAAAGTAAAATGTGCGGTCCTTGAAAATAAACAAAGAGTTGTTTCGCAGAGGGAGGTTGTAAGAGCCCTTACGGGGCATGCTAAAGGAGGCTTAGATCGGTATTTAAGAGCGCAGAATTTGCAGGAATATGTGCCAACAAAATTTCAAGCACATAGTCTGGACCAAACTACATTAAAATATTTAGCTACCAACGGAATAGAGGCTCAAGCCTTTAGCGCTACTGATATAGTAGATTTTTTGGATATGTATTTACAGGCAAGAAAAGATAAAAAACTATTGCAGAGTCAATACCATCTAGCGGACCAAGCAGAACAGATTGTACGATCATTAGCTAAAACTGGCATTATCGCTTTAATTGACGAGGCTACTGGCTATGAAAAAATAAGAGAAACAGGCGAACTTGCTAAGTTTTTTAAGGAAACAATGATCCGCGATGCGGCATCTGATAGAACAAGAGAATTTGAGGAGAGAGGCGTATTCGATGGACTTTACAAGATATATAAATTGCCTAGAAAAAAAGACAAACCTTGGCAACACCCACAATTTTTTGCAAACTTTTTTATAAAATATATTTACAAGCCTCTTGATTCAATAATAACAAATAAAAAAGCCAAAACCAACGGCATTATGTTTCATTTGTTAAGAGAAAAAAAGAATTTAAATAGCGGAACTGTTTTATATCAATTTATTCATGAGGTTGGCGAGGGCAAATTCTTTGAACATGTCGCCCAAGTTTCCAATCTAATGAAGCTTGCGCATAACAAAAAAGAATTTGATAGATTATTTGAGCTGTCTTTTGACGATATTATCCAAGATGATTTATTTTCTGAATCGCAGGTTTTGGAATTAATTGAGCCGCAAAAAAAACAGGAAGAAAGCGAGGAAGAGAAAATTATTGAATCAATTAAAAAAGATTACCCAAAGCTTGAAAATGAAGGGTTTGAGGAGAAATTGAAAGAAGTCTCTGTTAATAAAAAATAAGATCAATAATTGCTTATTTTTTCTTTAACAAAGATATTAAAAGTTGAATAAATAACACTATCGCGCCACCAGAAAAAACACGATAAAAATCGGCCAAGAAAGATGTTAGTAATTCTTTGTCGGTTATTATAAACTTGGTGTAATTCGTTATTAAACAAATAAAAATTAATGTAAAAAATCCTAAAAGAACAATACTGAACAATGAAACCCACGAAATAAAGCGCTTTATAGCATTATTAACTGCTTTTGGAACTCCATCGCCATAATTCTCTTCCTCAAAAGCCTTTTGCTCTTTTTTTGCATCAGTATCAAAGAATCTTTCGAGGATAGAAGGCGACTTTTCTTTGTTTATTACCTCATCTGGTATATGTGTTGTCATACTGACGCCAATAGCATTTTATAATAATCGCTTATATCGGCATCTGGTATTACTCCCCAAGGATTTCTTTCCCAAGTTCTGCTCCAAGGACTTCCTTTTTTATGGGTAATGGCAGATAACTCCAATCCGTCAAATTTTCCATATTTATTATATACTTCTTTTATCAACTCAACATCTTCATTTTTAATATCTAAATTGTCAGAAACATTTATTCTTTTGGTAATATTATTTGCTCTGTAAGACTTTATTTCTCTATAAAGCTCTGGAATTACAGGACCATATTTCCAAGCGATAACATCTTCGGCTACTAATTGCTTATCATTTAAAGCCATGCTCCAACCATGAGCAATATAAACAAGCTTTATCAACTGCATTGGGGTAAGATATTTATTGCCCTCTTTTGCTATATCTATAAATTTGTTTGCGATATATAATGAACTATACATATATTTTTTAATTTGTGGTTTTCGTTATTCTGCTTCAACTAAAAATAGTTGTCAAATATTTCTATATGCGCTAAGTATATAATCACCGTAGCCTGCGGCAAAACCCTTAATTTAACCTACTTGCTTTTCATCTCGCCATTTTCAAAAAAATAACTCGCCATTTGATAATAAGAAATCGCCTGCTTCAAATCGCTCTCATCATAAGAATCTGTAGGCGCCTCAACCGATCCGTTCCAGCCAAATTTCTCTAGCTTAACATCAAAAATTCTTTGCTCTTTTTTTGGCTTTAACAAAAATAATTTATCGTTTTTGAAATATCCAACATCGGTGTAGGTGCTTACAAATGAACGGTTGGCGAGAGTTTTTTCATTATGAATTACATCTTGGCCAAAAAATTTGCTTTTGTAAGAAAGATTGAGAAGCCCCAGCAGCGTAGGCGCGATGTCTATTTGGCTAACATTATGCGCAAAAACTTTTGGCGCAATAATTTTTGGCGCATAAAAAATTGCGGGGATTTGATAACGCCACAAAGGCACATCAGTATTGCCAGCAGAGCCTGCGCAATGATCTGCAACAAAAATAAAAATTGTATTATCGAACCATTTTTTGCTGCGCGATTTCTCGATTAATTGGCCAATCGCATAATCGGTATACTTCACCGAACCATTGCGGCCAGTCTTTGAAGCGATATCGATTTTGCCATCTGGATAAGTGAAGGGGCGATGATTTGAGGTTGTCATCACAAAATTGAAGAAGGGTTTTTTGGCGGCGAAAGATTTATCGGCCTCGCTGATTGCTTTATCAAAGAGGTCTTCGTCTGAGACGCCCCAAGCGTTCTCGAAAGCAATCTCTTCCTTCGAAAATTTTGCGCGATCAACGATTTCGAAGCCGTTATTTTCGTAGAAATAATTCATGTTATCAAAATATCCATAGCCGCCATAAACAAAGCGAGCATCGTAGCCGCGCTCTTTGAGGGGGGTTGCGATATTGAATAAATTTTCGTTGCCACTGCGGCGCACAATCGAATTTCCGGGAGTTGGCGGCACAGCAAGAGTAAGTGCTTCAAGGCCACGAACGGTGCGGGTTCCTGTAGCTTTCATGCCAGTGAAAAATAGACCTTCTTGCGCCAATTTATCCATGTTTGGCGTGATGTTTTCGGCGTTGCCAAAATGCTTCATAAAATCAGCGCTGAAGCTTTCGATTGAGACAAAAATTACGTTATATTTTTTCTCTCCGCCTTTGCCAAAACTAGAAATTTGGCGCTCGATATTCTCTTCATTTAAAAATTTTGAATGCGGTTCTTGCTTAGCAATATCGGCCCGCAAAGCTTGCAGCGCCTCGTCTGGATTGATAGTGGAATAAAGTTGAGCATAGTTAATTTTATTATTGCGATAGGCCGAGAACAGTTGATATATGCCGTTCGCGGTGATTTCGTTGGCATAATTATTTTCTGAAACTTTGGTTGATTTCGAACTATCGACAGTTAAAAACGCCGCAAATGCAATAAGCGGAATAAGCACGCCACACTTGATTCGCGCAATAAAATTTTTGCTCTTAACAATCGCAACTTTTTTGTAAGTGAAATAAAAAATCAGCCCCGAAATTGTTAAAATCGCCACCAATAATTGGCCCATCGGATAAGATTCGACGATGTTGTTAATAACTTCAGTTGTATAAATTAAATAATCGACCGCGATAAAATTAAAACGCGTTTGAAACTCTTGCCAAAAAGTGATTTCGGCGAAGCAGGAGAAGGTTATAATGTATAAAAATAAAAAATAAAAAACCTTATTTACTCTTTGATGCGCAACGCTGTTAAAAAATTTTGGGGGCACGCAGATGTAGTAAATTAGCGCTGGCGTGGCGATATAGCATAAGGTGATAAAATCAAAAAAACCGCCGACAAGGCCGATTTTAGTGAGTAGCAGCGGTGAAAAATCGATTTCTTTTCTCTCCCAAACTAAAAAAATAACGCGTAAAATGATATTTAAAGCTGCAAATATAAGAAATATTTTAGCAAAACTTGAACGAAAAATATTTTTCATAATTTTTTTAAATGATGGACAAAGCCTCTCAAAGCAAGGATTCTCGCCTCGTTCTTGGCATTTTATTCGCATTTTTTGCCGTGGTTTTTGCAGTAAATTTTACTTACATTTATATATCGCAAAAAACTTGGCGCGGAATTTATACGCAAGATAGCTATCAGAAAGGTTTGGAATATAATAAGACGCTTGAATATGTCAAATCACAAAAAAAATTGGGCTGGGCTTTTGATGTGGAATATATCAATGGCGGGAAAAATGCTGGCGAACTTACAGCCTGTTTGCTTGATAAAAATCATCAGCCAATAAGAAATGCTAAATTAGTTGCAAAAATTATACGCCCAACTCAAGAAGGATATGATTTTGCGCAAGATTTAATGCCGCGAAATAATTGCTATTTTGCTAGGATAAATTTTCCACTTAATGGGCTATGGGTCTTTGAGATTCAAGCTTTTAAGGGCGATGATGTTTTTCAAGAAGTGAAGCGTTATGTGGTGCAATAAATTCATATTTACTAATATCGAAAATGAAGCTTGCGTGACATAATAAATTTCTTCCAAACAATTTATGGAGTGTAAATAAAATTGATCGAACAAGCTCTCAAACCCAATCTCTGCCTGCATTGCCAAAGCGAAGTTGCCTCAAATGCAATTGATCAATTTTGCTGCAAAGGCTGCGAAATGGCCTATAAAATCATCAATAAAATCGGCCTTACTAGCTATTATAAATTGCGCAAAATCGATCCGCAAACGCGCAAACTAAAGCCCGAAATCACTGAAAAAATTAACATCGCAGAATTTGTAAATGTTGAAAATGGCGTTAACAGCATTTTCCTCGCGATCGACGGCCTGCATTGTGCCGCTTGCGTTTGGCTTATTGAAACTATCTTGAAAAAACAAGAAGATGTTTTACTGGCGCGCGTAAATTTATCGAAAAAATATTTATTGCTGAAGTGGCGCGGCTCTAAAGAAAAAGGCAATGATCTGATAAATTTAATTCACGAAATCGGCTATAAATTATTTCCTTTTGATGAAAAAATTCTTCGTGAAGAAGAAAAAAAATACAATAATGAACTCTTGAAATGCCTTGCTGTTGCTGGCTTTGGAGCTGGTAACGTGATGTTATTTTCATTCATTTTATGGTTTTCTGATTTACAAAAAATTGGTGCGGCCACTATCGATTTCATGCATTTTTTTTCGGCACTAATTGCCCTTCCCGTTATAATTTACGCAGCTCGACCGTTTTTTTCTTCAGCTTTTCGTGCCTTAAAAATACGCGCCATGAATATGGATTTAGCAATTTCGATGGCAATTTTTTTAGCCTGCATTGTGAGTTTGTTTGAGTCTTTTCGCGGCGCCAAAATTGTTTATTTTGATTCAGCGGTGATGCTAGTTTTTTTCCTTCTCATCGGCCGCTACCTTGATTTTAAAGCGCGCAAGAAGGCTTTTGCTATTGCGACAGAGTTTTCGTTGCTGGCTGCAAACTATGCGCGCCAAGTGTTGTCCGACGGTAGCATAAAAATTATCGCCAGCAAAAATATCGCGCAAGGCATGATTTTGCTGGTTGTGGCGGGCGATAAAATTCCTGCCGACGCAATTATAATCGAAGGCGAAAGCGAAATTGACACTGCAATTATTAGCGGCGAAACCTTGCCAAAGCTTGCTGGCATTGGCTACGAGCTTTTTGCTGGCACAATAAATTTGGCCGCGCCACTAAAAATTAAAGTGATTAAAAACCCGCAGAACAGCCTGCTTAAAGCGATCATCGACATTGTTGAAGAAGTTGAAGGACAAAAAAATAAATATGTGCGCTTGGCCGATCGCCTGTCGCGCTCTTACGCTCCCGTGGTTCACCTGCTTGCCTTTATAACTTTTTGCCTATGGTGTTTTTTCTTGAATGGTAGCGCAGAAGAGGCTTTGCTTAATGCAACCGCGGTGTTAATTATAACCTGCCCTTGTGCCTTGGCGCTAGCGGTTCCGATCGTGCAAACCATTACAATTTCTAGCCTAATTAAGAAGGGAATTTTAACGAAATCTGGTGAAGCTTTAGAGAAAATTAACAAAATTGACGTGATAGTTTTCGATAAAACTGGCACGCTAACCCTAGGAAATCCTACTCTCATCGCAGTTCATGGGATTAATAAAAAACTTAGCGAAGAGGAAGAAAAATTTTATCGCAAGCTAAGCGCTTCAATGGCGCAGATGAGCAAACACCCTTTATCGCAAGCGCTTGTTGGTGGCTGGAGGGAAGAAAAATTTATGCTGCAAACCTTAGAAAATCAAGGCTTTGGGCTGATTGCGAATTTTGCAGGAAATGAGGTAAAATTGGGTCGAAAAGAATTCTGTCAAATTGTTGGAGATGTTGAGCAGCTTGCTGGCGCAGGCTTTGAGCAGCAAAATGCAAGCGATGAACTAGCTCTTAATACCTCAAATCACCATGCGCTACAAGGCTCGACAACAATGCAATGCTTTCTAAAATATCAAGATGACGAAATTCTCTTCTCCTTCCAAGACCAGCTAAAAAGCGATGCTGCGACCACAATCACTCAACTTCAACAACTTAACAAAAAACTAATTCTGCTCTCGGGAGACAACGAAGCCACTGTTTGCGCCATTGCGCGCAGTCTCAACATTAACAAATTCTATGCCCAGCAAACTCCTGTAACCAAAGTTGAGCTCTTGAAGCATCTCAAGCAAAGGGGCCACACCATAATGATGATTGGAGACGGCCTTAACGACGCCCCGTCTCTGGCCTTCGCCGACATCTCGATCTCTTTCTCCAAGGCCGCCGACATTACGCAGACAATAGCCGACATCGTTATTCAAGGCAGCCAACTAGGCCCAATCCTTACCACCATAAGCCTTGCCAACAAATCGATAAAACTCATCAAGCAAAATTTACTACTGGCTCTAGCCTATAACCTCATTGCTGTTCCTTTTGCAATGGCGGGAAGCGTTACGCCTCTAATTGCGGCGATTGCGATGTCGTCATCGTCAATCTTGGTTTTACTTAACTCTCTAAGAATCTTGCGATGAGTGTCTTGCTTTTTTTGATCCCAATCACTTTGGCTCTAGGTTTGCTTGGGCTTGCGGCTTTCTTGTGGAATCTGCGCAACAAGCAGTATGAAGACTTGGAGGGGGCGGCCAATCGTATTTTATTCGATGAAGACAGGCCTAGTAACACTTCAGATCGCAATGCAGATTCTGCGCGACAAAATGATAAAAAAAATAATTAATTTCTTGCATAAATTTAGCCTCTTACTTCTCTAGTGGGCAATAAATTTTATGGCCTATCTGACCTTTGTTTTCAAGGCTTCATGTTGGTGGTGATTTTTTATAATTCCTGTCTGTTTAACTCGCTGCGCTGTCAAGAAATTTATTTACGTTTAGCTTAAATTTTTACCTTTACTGCGCGAGATATTGGGTTGATAATTTCCTTTATTCGAAATGTAAAAAATAAATCGAAGATTTTTCTTCATTAAAAAATGCACTTTTGTGGAGATTTTCTTCGCATTTAACATCTATATAACACACATGTCTGTTGAACAAATCACTGCTAGCGATGCTTTTGCTCTTCTTTCAAGCGATCAAAACACTGCCTTGATTGACGTGCGAACTGATGCAGAATTTACTTTTGTCGGAACCGTAGATCTGCGCGAAATTGATGGGAATTTAATTTTATTGCCGTGGAAAAATTTTCCAGCGATGGATTTAAATCCTAATTTTACTGCCAACCTTGAAAAAACTTTACTCGAAAAATTTGGTGAAAAGCGCCACGAAGCGAAATTAATTTTTATGTGTCTTAGCGGCGGCAGGTCGCAGCAGGCAGCAATGCATATTGCGCAACTTGGCTATGAAAAATGCTTTAATCTTGTTGGCGGCTTTGAAGGCGCAGCCGATCATGCAGGACATCGTGGCAAGATCAACGGCTGGAAATCTAGCAATTTACCTTGGAGGCAAGCATGAATAGCCTCGCTCTACAAAAAAATAATGAGGTGCAAACCAACGCCGTTTCTAGCTATACAGATCACGTTACAAACTTTCTTGGCAATTTTCTTGATGCTTGCCGCCAATTTTTAGGCGAAGAAATTACAGCGAAATGGTTGACAGAACTCACGCTTTTCTCACAAAGCGAAAGTGAAATAATTCTTGCTGCACCTTCAAAATTTGTGCGCGATTGGGTTCTTCGCGAATTCATCGAAAATAAAAAATTGCCCCATAATTTACAAAAAATTGCTGCAACGCTTGATGCGCGTATCAAAAAAGTTAGCATCATTTCAATCAATCAGGAAGCGGTTTTAGCGCCAATTGCGCAAGCACAAAATGCCAAAGTTATCAACCTTTCTAAGCATGATAATGTTTTTGCTTTTGGCTCAGAATTAAATCCAAAATACACTTTCGCTAATTTTGTTAGCGGCAAATATAACAAGCTCGCAGTTGCAATGGCGAAGATCGCCGCTGGCTCTAAAGAAGCGCAAAGCAGCTTGTTCGATACTGCAATTCCACTTTTTATTCATGGCGGAATTGGCATGGGCAAGACCCACTTGGCGCAAGCGATTGCATGGCAAGTCAAAGATGAGAATAAGTCAAAAAAAGTAGTTTATTTATCAGCCGAAAAATTCATGTATCACTTTGTGCAATCGGTGCGCAGCAATGAAACCATGGATTTCAAGCAAAAATTTCGCTCAATCGACGTATTAATTATCGACGACGTGCAATTCATCGCAGGAAAACAAGGCACGCAAGAAGAATTTATGCATACTTTCAACAGCTTGGTTGAAAATGGCAAACAAGTTGTATTGGTCTGCGACCGCTCTCCGTCCGACTTAGAAGCTATTGATGAAAAACTAAAATCGCGCATTTCTGGTGGCATGGTTCTTAATTTTAAAAACCCAGATTTCGCTGATCGCCTCGAAATTTTGCAAAAAAAATCGGCAATGAGTGGTGAAGAAATTGATGGAAAAATCCTCGAATTATTAGCCAGCAAAATCTCGTCTTCGGTGCGCGATTTAGACGGCGCCTTACGCAAATTATTGGCCAATAAATTTCTCGCCAACGAAGAAATCACGCTTGATAGCGCGCGCTTAATTGCCGCCGAATATAGTAAAAACAGCGCCACAACAGGCATTTCAATTGAAAAAATCCAAAAAGCTGTTGCCGCTCATTACGAAATAAAAGTGGCGAGCTTGCTTGCAAATACTCGTTCGCGCGCCATTGCTCGCCCGCGTCAAATTGCGATGTATCTTGCCAAAAGCCTTACTAGTGCTAGCTTGCCGCAAATTGGCCGCGAGCTTGGCAATAAAAATCATGCAACCGTTATTTATGCAGTAAAATCTGTGCAAGAGGCAATGGAAAAAGATGTGGTTTTTGCTAGAGAAATCAAGGGTTTGGAAGATGTGATTCGCTCTTAGTTATGCCAATTTCACAAGAAATTATTGCAACTATTGCAGCCCTCAATCTAGCTTTCACAAGCCTAGAGCTTGCAGAAAAATCGCTCACAGATGATGATATATTGCATTTGATGCCGCTTATTGCAAAAGAACAGATTCACAAAGCTTAGATCTCTCAAACATAACCTAAGCCCCGCAAATAAAAGAACTTTCATGGAAGCTCTAGCGCAAAATGATACTATAAAAACACTTAGACCTCATATGCAATGCTGAAGCTCTTAGGGTTGGATTTTTTGTTTTACTCGCCAATTTGTCGCAAAAATGCCTTATCTAAATCAACTTCTTTATGCTTGGCCTTAAAGACCGCAGGCGAGCCTACAAACACAATTTTCTGCACATCTAGCACCGCAATCTCATCACAAATTTCATCCATATCCAATAAAATATGCGAGCTAAAAAAAACTGTTTTGCCGCGATTTTTATAATCTAGCAATTCACGCTTCAGCTTGATTCGCGCTTTAGTATCAAGGCCGCTCATCGGTTCATCTAAAATCACCAACTCTGCCTCCGACAAAAAAGTTGCGATCAATCCTAATTTTTGCACCATGCCTTTCGAATATTTCGTAACCTTCTGCTTCAACATTTCAAAAGGAAAATCGAGATTTAAGCAAAGCTTGCGCAACCGCTCTATATCTAGCTTCACTGCATGAAAATCTAACACAAATCGTAAAAATTCCTCACCTTTTAAATAAGGCGACGGCGCAAATTTTTCTGGCAAATAAAATAATTTTTTCCGCGCTTCTGGCAAAATTTTGGTCACTCCAAAAATTTTCACCTCACCACTATCTTCATCAAGCAAATCGAGAATAATCTTTATCAGAGTAGTCTTGCCAACGCCATTAAGCCCAATAAAACCAAAAATCTCATTCTTCTTCACGCAAAAATCCACTTCATCTAGCACTAACTTATCGCCAAACGATTTCGATATTGCGGATATTTTGAGCGGACTGGTCATTGAAATTATTTTTTAAAATTGAATTACTGGTTTTTAAAATTTCCTTTTTCAATAAATGTCGAATTCTATAATAAAATCAAAAAAAAGGCCCTCCAAAATCTCTTCTGGAGGGCCTTTAATCTAAAAAAACACTGAATTATACATTTTCAGAAATATATCTAACTGCATTTCCTACAGTTGTGATTTTTTCTGCAGCATCATCAGGAATTTCAATGCCGAATTCTTCTTCGAAGGCCATTACCAACTCAACTTGATCAAGGCTGTCTGCGCCTAAATCGTCGATAAAGCTTGCTGATTCTGTAACTTTTGCTTCTTCAACACCAAGATGGTTGATGATGATTTTTTTTACTCTTTCAAAAGTCTCGTTGTTAGTCATAAATTAATTGAATTGTTAATAAAAAACGAATAGTTGGCCCGCCCTATGAAACCGTAGCTTCGGGAAGGATCACCTAATTTCTTGCAAATTATTTAATAAATTGGATTTGCAAAACTAAGTAAAAAAAAATAAATATCAAACTAAATTACAAAATATTACAGGGAAAATATCGCCATGATTCCATGCTTAGAATCAAGCGCTTGTGCGCTATGTGAAAATGGCAAAAATCCGATCAATTTTTGCAAAACATTTTCCTCTAATTTTGTTGTAGAAACTTCACGCACTTTCAATGATTTAGTGTCAATTTTATGAGCTTGCTGCAAATAATCTAGCGCTTGCTGCCTGCCGCCAATTTCATCGATTAAACCCGCTTGCAGAGCCTGTCTGCCCGTAAAAACACGGCCATCAAATATTTTGCCAATCTCGGCTTTGTTTAATTTTCCATCTCTTCTTTCGCGCACCAATTCGAAGAAAAATTCTGCGCTATCTTTGATTGATTCTTCAACCGCGCGATCTGCCGCAGGATTTGATTTTTCAAATGGAGATGGGCTGGCCTTGAGTGGAGAAGATTTGTAAGTGCGCAATTTCACGCCAATTTTGCTGGCCAAATCTGTGATTTCAGCCGATTGCATCAACACACCAATAGAGCCGGTAAGTGTGCCGTTATGCGCAATAATGTGATCAGAGGCAACCGCCGCCATATATCCGCCCGAAGCAGCAACAGAGCCCATCACCACCGTTAAAGGCTTTTTCTCAGCAATTTTTTTGAGCTCGGCAAATAGAATTTCGCTGCCAACGATTCCGCCACCCGGGCTGTCAATATCGACAATTACTGCTTTGATTGAATCTTCATCAATAACTTTTTCGAGGATTTCGCTGCGATAATCATCTTCCAAAATCATACCGTTAATTTTGATATTCGCGATATAATCGCCACCATCAATAGAGCCGCTCACACCATCGCCCGCCAACATTTTAAGCAACAACAAAACTGAAATAACTCCGCCCAAAATAGCGATGTTTTTCCATTTATGAACTTTGTCTTTAAGGTGGGTTAGAACCGCGATATTGTTGGATAGATCGGACATGAGTTTAATCGAATTAACAACCGCACGCAATAGTGCGATTAAAAAATGAAAGTGAGTGCGACACTAAAAAACATCGCACTCACCACAAAATTACTCGTTATTTTCAGCTGCCGCAGCCATTGATTGCTTTAGCACGTCACCAATTGTGGTGCCGCTGCTGCCAGAATAGATGTGAGCTTCTTGCTCTTCTGATTCCATATCTTTGATTGAAAGTAGAAGTTTACCAGTTACTTTGTTAAACAAAGTAACTTTAGCTTCAATACGATCACCAATTTCGAACTTTTCAGTTCTTTGTTCAGTTTTGTTTCTTGACAAATCTAACCTTTTGATAACTGCTTTCAAACCGAAATCAAGTTCGACTTCAAGGAAATCTTTTTTCACGTTAACCACAACGCAAGAAACTATTTGATCAGCGTCAATTTTTTCTAATTCGTCTTTGAAAGTGGAGCTATCAAGTTGCTTGATACCAAGGCTGATGCGCTCTTTTTCTGGGTTAGAACCAAGAACGATAACTTTAATTTTTTCGTCTTTTTTGTATTTTTTCACTTCTTCTTCAGCATTGCCAGTGGCAGTGATGTCAGACATGTGAACTAGGCCATCAACACCGCTATCAAAGCCAATGAATAAACCAAATTCTGTGAAATTACGCACAACGCCTTCGATTACATCGCCAACTTTATGAGCGTCGGAGAATAGCTGCCAAGGATTTTTCTCGCATTGTTTCATGCCTAGAGAAATGCGGTGGTTTTGTGGATTGATATCTAGAACCATCACTTCCACTTCTTGACCTTGAGTCAAGAATTTGCTTGGAAGCGCGTTGTTTTTCAACCAGCTCATTTCAGAAACGTGAACTAAACCTTCGATACCACTTTCGATTTCAACGAAAGCGCCGTAAGTTGTGATGTTGGTAACAACACCTTTAACCACGCTGCTCACTGGGTATCTTTGAGCGATAGTATCCCACGGATTTGCTTGCAATTGTTTCATGCCAAGTGACACGCGTTTAGTTGCTTCATCAAACTTGATAACTTGAACTTTGATTTCTTGTCCAACTTTCAACACTTCCGATGGATGACGCACGCGGCACCAAGAGATATCGGTTAAGTGTAACAAGCCGTCGAAACTTCCGAAATCGATGAACGCACCGTAATCGGTGATGTTTTTCACGATACCATCTAGAGCATCGCCCACTTTAACTTTCGCAAGGAATTTATCTTTTTCGGCATTGCGCTCAGTTTCAAGGATTGCGCGGCGAGATACAACCACGTTGCCGCGGATATCATCGATTTTAAGAACTTGCAATTTTTCTACTTTGCCGATGAGGAAGTTGTCGTCGCTCATTAACATTGTGTCTACTTGACTACGTGGCAAGAAGCATGTGATGCCGTTTACATCTACAGCGTAGCCGCCTTTAACGCGTCCGATGATCTTGCCTTCGATTACTGTTTTGTCTTCTAAGCAAGCTTTTAGGTAGTGCCAGTTATTGTAACGGCGGGCATTGTCGCGACTAATTAGAAGCTCGCCTCTTTTGTTTTCTAGTCTTTCTAGGAATACATCAACAACTTCGCCTTCAGCGATTTCGCCGTCTCTTTTAAATTCTGCATCATCAATGAATCCAACTGATTTTGCGCCGATATCGACAGCAACACCGCGGTCTGAAATGCCAACGATAACGCCTTTTACAACGGTTCCCTCAACTAATTTTTGTCCGGTTTTTTCGTATTCTTCGAGAAGTGCTCCAAAATTTTCTTCAGCAAAAAGT
>CAMCAW010000030.1 GCA_945872855.1 Rickettsia typhi
GACATTGCTGTTAGCAAATTTCTGAATCAAAAATTATCACAAGAATTTCCACAAATTCCAATTATTTGCGAAGAAGGAAATTTGCGTGAATTTTCTGGTGAAATTTTTTGGCTAATCGACCCGATTGACGGCACTTCTTCTTTCATCAAAGGCAGCGATGAATTTGCCATAAATATTGCTCTCATAAAAGATGGTAAACCTATTTTTGGAGCACTTTATGCGCCACGTTTTGAGGGCGGAAAAATGGCGATTGCTAATGCGGAAAATAAAGTTGTAATCATTGATAAAGCCAGAAATATCAAGGTTTTACAAGATTTTCAACAATCACAAAAACAAGAAAATTCTACGCCCCTAAAAATTGTCACTAGCAAAAAAACTCACAATTCCGAAATTGTAAATTATCTAGCGCAATTTCACCCAAATTTTAGCAATAATTTCACCGTAAAACACCTTGCTTCGGCCGTAAAATTTTTTCCTATTCTTGAAAATCAGGCCGACCTATATATTTCATTTCGCAAAATGATGGAATGGGACACCGCCTCAGGGCATGCTCTGGTTGAAATGATGGGCGGCAAATTAAAAAATTTGACATTGCAAAATTCGTTATATGTAATTGGCAACGATTTGCGCTATAAAAAACCAAATTTTACTAACGAATTTTTCGCTTGTTATAGAGCGTTTGGCAATTAAATTTTCGATTAATTATGATCAAAGAATTATCCGTAAACTGCAAATTTAAAACAGCTGAGGCACCAGTTGTTTTCTATGTTGGAGACCCATCAGATGAAAATCATCCAATCTATTTTCAAGCAAAATGGCTTAGCGAAAAAAAGGGCGGAACTGTCCCAACAGAAATTCTTGAATCATTTTCTGAATTGCAAAAAGTTGCCATCAAAAACCACGTGTCGTTTCAAGAGTTGTGCGGCTTTGTAATTGAAGAGCTTAACAGCAATAGCGCTACGCTTGCAGAGCGCAATAGAATTCATAAAAATCTAGCAATAATACAAAAAATTGAGACACAAAAACAAGTAGCGTCCGCTAAAGATCAGGCTCCAGCTTCAGAAAAAGCTGAAACGCCCCCAACAAGAACACCTAATTAATAAAAATGAAAAATAAACTTATTGCCGTCTTAATGGGCGGTTGGAATTCAGAAAGAGAAGTTTCTTTGCGCTCGGGAGAGGCCGTGTATCAAGCCTTGCTGGCGCTTGGCTATAAAGCAGAAAAAATTGATTTTGGTCGCGATATTGTTGAAAAACTAAACGCAATCAAGCCAGATGTTATTTTCAATGCATTGCACGGACAATTTGGCGAAGATGGCCGAGTTCAAGGCCTGCTTGATATTCTCAACATTCCCTATACGCATTCTGGCATTCTTGCTTCTGCAGTTTGCATGGATAAAATTTTAACCAATAAGCTCTGCGATGCCTCTGGCATTACCTCGCCGCAATTTAAAGTTTTACATAAAGGTCAAGATGAAGAAAATAAAAAACTCATCGCCGAAATTGGCAAACCCTTTGTAATCAAGCCAGTAAACGAGGGATCGAGTGTTGGCGTTGAAGTTATTTTAGCCGAAAATAATTTCGATATTACAAAATATGAATGGAAATATGGCGAAAAACTTCTCGTAGAAAAATATATTGCTGGGCAAGAAATTCAAGTTGCGGTCTTAAATGGCAAGGCTCTAGGCGCTATTGAAGTTCGCCCTAAACATTTATTTTATGATTACGAATGCAAATATACCGCTGGCATGACCGATTATATTATGCCCGCCGAAATCAGCGCCGAAAAATATGCCGAAATTCTTAAAATTGCCGAGAACTGCTATGGGGTCGCAGGCTGCTCTGGCGTTACTCGCATAGACTTCATCTTGAACAATAAAAACGGCGGCGATAACAAATTTTATTTACTCGAGATTAACACTCATCCTGGCTTTACCGCAACTTCACTAGTGCCAAAAATTGCTAAATATGCCGGCGTTTCATTTGAAGAAATTATCGAATATTTAATCAAATCGGCGAGATGCGGAATCTAAAAAAATATTTCGAAGAGTTTTTATCAGAAAGCCAGATTATACGCCGTTTTCGCAGCTTTTTTAATTTAACTCTTTTCCCCTATTTACAAAAAATCTCACTAGCAATTTTGTTGCTTATTGTGGTGATTTTTTTTGGCCTAAAATTTTTCAAACCGCAGCTTTTAGATAAAATTCAACTCGCAACTTCAGCATATTTTTTTCGCTATTTACACCTTGATAATTACAACTTCACCAACATCAAAATTAGTGGCAATCAACGCGTAACTTCAGAAGAAATTATTAATGCGGTTGCAAAAGCAAAGATTACTTTCGCAAAAAATGTAGCAAAAAATACCAATCAAACTTTAATTCAAACTCTTGCAAAGGAACTTAAGCAAGACCTGCCTTGGATCAATCAAATCAACGTCACGCGTACTTTGCCAAATAGTTTAAACATCGTAATTACAGAATTCGAACCTTTTGCAATTTGGCAAAATAATGGACAAAAATATGTAATTGATAAAGATGGTAACAAGGTAAAAATTGATAATGACGATGCCAACTTTAATCACTTAGTTATATTGTCGGGAAACGGCGCCAATGTTAACGTGAAGTCACTTTTTAACATCTTCGTTATCAACCCAGAATTCAGCACAAAAATTTATTCTGCAACTTGGGTTGGCAATCGCAGATGGGATATTCGCTTTGAAAATGGCCTATTGGTGAAGCTTTCTGCCAACGATCTGCAAGAAGCTTGGCAAAATTTAATTAAGATTTATAATATGCAAAAATCACTCACCGATTTACAAATGATTGATTTGCGGATTGAGAAAAAAATTTATCTGAAATATTCTGACAGCGAAATTAAAGAAATAAGAGACTTTAAGCTATAGCTGACCCACTATCACAAACATTGTAAGACGTAAAATATAAAAATGGCCAAAACTTCTCAACGAGGAAAAATTGTTGCTTGCCTTGACATGGGTTCATCGAAATTGATGTGCCTGATTGCTGCTGTCGATAATGATGAAATCAAGATTTTAGGCTACAGCCACAAGGAATCGCGTGGCATTGTTGGTGGTGCAATTTCTGATATGCGTCTGGCGCAAAAGGCTATTACTAACGCCGTTTCTGAAGCAGAGAGAATGGCGGGGCTTAATATTGAGCGCTTGCTGATTGGGCTTTCGGGCAGCCAAGTTGTTTCTAGTCGCAAAGAAGAGCATGTAAAAATCGCTTCTGATATGGTAAAATCGGCCGATATCAACCTTTTGGCCAACAAAGTTCGTAGTGAATTTCGTAAAAATAATCGCGAGATGATTCACTTAATTCCGCTGCAATATCGTATTGACGATTGCTCGCCGGTGCAGAATCCGCGATATATGTCGGGCGAAAAATTATTCGCAAAATTTCACACCGTTTCCACATCGCACACAACAATTCTTAATATTGAAAATTGCTTTAAACGGTGTCAGCTTTCTATCAACAATTATGTGGTTGAGCCCTACGCCTCTGCGCTTTCTTGCCTCTCAGATAATGAGATGATGATTGGCAGTTTAGTGATTGACATTGGCGGCGACGTCACTTCTTTTTGCTTGATCATGGAAGGAAAATTGGTTTATATTGGGCATGTTCCAATCGGCGGCAATCACATCACTAAAGACATTGCGACCATTTTGAATATCAATTTTTACACTGCAGAAAAAATTAAGAATTTGAATAGCTCGCTAATAATTAGCCCACTCGAAGAAAAGGAAGTTATTAAATTTAAAACTTCAGAAACTGATGCTATCGGCTTAATTAAAATCACTCGCAGCGAGCTCAAAGATATAATAAAATCAAGGGTTGATGAGATAATTGAAACCACTAAATCTACATTAGAAAAATCTGGTGTGCCAAGTTTTTTAATTAACAATATCGTATTAACTGGCGGCGTTGCTGGCATTGTAGGAATTGATAAAGCGGCGGCAGAAATTTTTGATCGAAATACTAGAATTGGCTATCCTAATCAGCTTGAAGAAGTGCCTGCAGAGCTTGCCTTTCCTAGTTACGCTTGCTGCCTTGGCATGTTGATTTTCTTGAAGAATCTCTATTTGAAAGAGAGAATTAAAGATGGGTTTGAGAGTAAGGGTAGCTGGTTTAGGCGATTTATTGAGAAGTTGGTGTCGGTTTAATATTGCACTTGATGCTACTTCTAACTAAGAGAATAGGCTATCCACAAATTTAGGCCTGTAAATTTATTTACCCTTCTATAAAATACCTGCCATAATTTGTCATTAAATGACTTAGAGCATCACGAATCAAGAAATCACCGCAAATCCAAAAGCTTCCTTCGGTCTATTCAAGATTTTATAACATCACTAAAAATATTTATGAAAATCCAACATATCATCTCGGCTCTATTTATTTTATTCGCAACTTCTTGCGCCACACTTCCTTCAGCCGAGCAGCTAAAAAGTGAGACGCAAAACTATAGTCTACCAATCAAACCTAGGGATAAAAATGCATTGATTTATATTGTGCGACCATCGCAAGTTGGCACTCTGGTTCGCTTCAATGTTTTTTTAGATGATAAGCAGGAAGCTTCAGAAATGGGCCATACTCGTGGCAATAACTTCATTTACTTTTTTGTAGCCCCCGGAAAGCACACAATCCTTTCTAAAGCAGAAAACTGGGCACAGATTGATATTGACGCTAAGGCAGATGAAGTAATTTTTATTAAACAAAATGCTCAGGCAGGCTTTATCATGGCGCGCAATAGCCTTGGATTGATTAATGAGCTTGAAGGAAAATATTATGTTAAGAATACTCAAGTGGGCACGATTCTAAAAGAAATCAAGAATTAGCTCCGAACAGCTCTTGATTAACGCGCAACTTATGATAAAAATAGGCAATTATCCCTTGACAACAAGTAAATAGTTTTTATAATCCGCTTAGTTCTTAATCAAACCAAGCATTTTATGAAAAAACAAAAATTTACCATCAAGGATTTTAATAAAAAATACTCAAATGATGATGCTTGTTTGCATCAAATATTTACTAGCAGATATGGCAATTTAGAAAACTGCCCGCAATGCAAATCAAAATTTAGCTTTCACAAAATATCTGATCGTAAATGCTATGCCTGCGCATATTGCAGCTATCAACTACATCCTCTTGCTGGCACAATCTTTCATAAATCACCAACAAGCCTTAAAAACTGGTTCTTTGCTATCTTTTTATTCTCCGCTTCTAAAAATGGTGTCTCTGCGAAAGAATTACAAAGACAACTTGGCGTAACTTACAAATGCGCTTACCGCATTGGTCAACAAATTAGAAAACTCTTTGATGAAGATATAGAGCAACTCTCAAATATTGTTGAGATTGACGAAACTTATATGGGCGGTAAAGAAAGTAATAAACACGCTCACAAGAAAACCCCAAACACTCAAGGCAGATCAATCAAAACTAAAACTCCTATTCTTGGAGCTGTTGAACGCAAAGGCAAGATCATTGCTAAAGTTGTTGGCGATACCAAAAGTAAAACAATTAAGCCTTTTGTTAAACAAAATATTGAGCTTACTGCTGAAATAAAAACTGATGAATACAGAAGCTACAAACCACTTAAAGGTTTAGGCTATAATCATCAAACAGTAGATCACGGCAGAAAACAATTTGTAAAAGGCAACGCCCACACCAATAATTTAGAGGGCTTTTGGTCTCAATTAAAACGCTCAATCAACGGCACTTATCACTTCGTAAGTCCCAAGCATTTACAAACTTATGTAAATGAATTTGCTTTTCGCTACAACAGAAGAAATGAGTTTAAACCTTTGTTTTCTTCTTTAATGGCAAAGGCTTGGATGCCTTGTTAATTAGGGTTGTAAAAAGAGTTTTGTTGGCTTTGTCTAAGTCTTGTTGTTTTGATTTTAGATTTTTAGCCTTTTGCTTTTTTGTTATCATTTACAATATTCAAAAATTGATTCCTTTTCTTCTATAAATTGATTTATTATAGCCTTACTCTCTTGGTTAAAACGATGAATTGTAGTTATTGAGTTAGGATTTATCCTTTCTGCCCTTTCAATTCTTTCGGGGTCGCGAACAATATCATTAGCCATTCCTAAGATAACCTTAAATCTATTCTCGGCATTTTGAATAAGTTGAAACAATTTCTTATCATTAGATATTTCGGGAATATCAAGAAGTTCTTGAAATTTCCTATTAAATTCATCCCAATATTTTTTAACTAACTCTTTATCATAAGCAAGATTTACAAGTTCATTTCTTAAGATTCTATGACATTGAGATATAGTTTTTAAAACTTCTTTAAAATGAGGATTTTTATTTCTTTTTTTTATCTTTTTTAAAAGGGGTGGTATCCAGTGTTCGAAAAATAATACAATGACAGCTAATACCAATACTAATAACCAAAAAGCTAGGCTTGAATTGATATTAAGATAGTTTGCTAGTATTTTTTCAGGGTAGATATTGTTCATATGCAATACCTCCATAATGCTACGGCTGACAATAAACCCAGCAATACTTTTAATAATGAAAAATAGAATTTTTTTAACCATAAATAGCTATTATTAAATTGAAACCCAAGCAATCCTATTTTAGGATTACTCAAATTGCAATCTAAATACTTGTTGTCAAGGGATATTTGCCTAAAAATAACAAAGTAACTCAAATTAAAGGATTTTCAGAAGATGGTGATAATAAAATCGTTGAATAATCTTAACAAAATTAATTAATGGCACATATTTTAATTATGCCTAGAATTTGGAATATTAATCAAAATGTTGTGTCTTAATAATCAATATCATTTTTAAGGCTATAGGCGATAAAAACTAAAATGCGTTTTTCCATATCTGCGCCTATCTAGCAAGTGCAAAGTATTTTCCTCAAAATCTACCTCTGCAGTTTCAACCGCAATCAGCGAATTTTTATCTAGCCAATTTCTTGCAATTAAATTTTTGATGAGCTCCAAAGGGTTATAGGCGTAGGGTGGGTCGATATATACTAACCTGTAAGCAAATGTTGCGTTAGGCAATTTTTCTGCATCGCAAAGCAAAAATTTTGTTTGATTTTCTACTCCCAAAATCTGCGCATTTTTTTTTGCAATTTCGAGATGTTGCGAATTTTTATCCACCAATAAAACAGATTTTGCGCCGCGCGATAAAGCCTCAAACGCAACAGCCCCAGTGCCGCAACACAAATCTAAAACGTCAGCACCTTCAAGCGAAAAATTTATTTCTCTAATAAACTTTGCTGAAAATAAAATATTAAACAAAGCCTCGCGATTCTTGTCCGACGTGGGGCGAAGACCTTTTAAAAAAGACGATTCTGTAAGTTTTTTTCCCTTAAATTTTCCTGTAACAATGCGCATCTAAATAATAAATTATTTTTTAAAACAATAAAATCAGTATAGAAATCTGGACTGAAGAAAATCTGATCAGAGTAGGAAAGTCTACGCTTTTTGGCGAATCTGTGGAGCCCTGAAAACTGTAGCAATAATTCAAGATAGCACGCTCCACATCTGAGTCAAAAAGTGTAGACTTTCCTACTCTGATCAGATTTTCTTCAGTCTAGATTTCTATACTACCCCTCAAACCGCTGTTTATCTGCATAATAAACCCCAATCAACTTCACATTCTGCGAAAAGAACCCAAGCTCACTCAAAGAATCCGCCACCGCTTTTTTGCTGGGATGCCCCACCACAGAAATAAAAAATTTCGCCTGCCGCGACACGCCTCCCGGAATATAGCTCTCTAGTTTTATCATATTTACATTGTTAGTAGCAAAGCCACCAAGCGCCTTGTAGAGTGCTCCCGTAATATTTTTGATGGTGAATAATACTGTGGTAATAACAGGCGCAATCTTTGGATCTAGATCGACAAATTCTTTCGCGATCACCACAAAAATCGTGACATTATCCTTGCCAGAATCTTGCAAATTTTTCTGCAAAATTTTGAGATTATTTATTTCTGCTGCTTTTTGTGAACACAACGCCGCCTTGGTTTTATCGCCACTTTCTGCTATAAATTGCGCTGCCTTTGCGGTGTTAGAATATTCGCAAGTTTTCACATTTAATTTTTGCAAACTATTTTGACATTGCATCAATGCTTGTGGATGTGAATAAACTTCTTTTATGTCTTCTAACTTAGAGCCTTCAAGGGCTGCGAGATAATGCTCGATCGGAAAAAAATGCTCTGCCACAATCGCAACATTGCTATCTTGCAATAAATTATGAATCTCAGAAACGCGCCCCGCGTAAGAGTTTTCTAGGGGAATCATGCCATAAGTTGCTTCGCCTTTTTCAACAGCAGCAAAAACATCGGCAAAAGAAGCATGAGCCTTTGCAGAAAAATCTGGATAAAATTTGTTGCAAGCCAGATCAGAGTTGGCTCCAACAACACCTTGGAACGCGATAGTTTTTTGCATAAAATTTAAAACACTAGGAGATTTTAGAAATTACCGATAAATTTATTCACACTCGCAAATCACTGGATAAATTATGATATTCAGTAATTGACAATGAGCTCGCAAACTAGATAATTAGGCACTCAAGCAATTTATAATGTTTTTTAAAAAATGACAGAAAAAACACATTTAAAAAAATGGACACCAGCTTCGTGGAGAAATTTTCCCATTAAGCAACAGCCAAGTTATAGCGATGCGCAAGAATTAAAAAAGGCCGAAGCAGAGCTAGCAAGCTTCCCCGCCCTTGTTTCATTTGACGAAATTGAAAAATTAAAAAATGAATTGGCGCTGGTTACCGAAGGAAAAGCCTTCTTGCTGCAATGCGGCGACTGTGCCGAGAGCTTCACAGAATTTTCTAACGATAATCTAAAAAGTTTTTTTCGTACTCTAACACAGATGACTGTAACGTTGATGCAAGGTGTAAAAAAACCAATCGTTAAAGTTGGAAGAGTTGCGGGGCAATATGCTAAACCAAGATCGCAAGGCGATGAAACTATCGGCGATGTTACTCTTCCAAGCTATCGCGGCGATATTATCAACTCGATCGATTTTACAGAAGAGGCACGAATTTCTGATCCAAGAAGATTGGTGCAATCATATTTTTATTCTGCTGCATCGCTAAATTACCTACGCTCGCTTGCTGTGGGCGGCTATAGCAGTTTGAGCAAAGTTAACGAATGGAACAAAGAATTCGTCCATAATTTAAGCAGCAAAAGAAATACTGAAGAAGTTTTGAGCAGAATCACCGATAATATCGCTTTTATTGAAAGCTGCGGGCTCAACTCTGCCAACATTCCACAGCTTGCTACGGCAAGTTTTTTTACTTCGCATGAGGCGCTGTTATTGAATTATGAAGAGGCTTTTACGCGACTCGAAAAAGAGACTGGCAAGTTTTATGATTTAAGTGCGCACATGCTGTGGATTGGCGATCGCACGCGCCACCCCGATGAAGCACATGTTGAATTTATGCGCGGAATTGCCAACCCGATTGCGTTTAAAGTTGGGCCGTCAATCACGGCAGAAGAGCTGCTGCGCTTGCTTGAAACGCTGAATCCGCAGAATGAGGCGGGGCGCATTACACTAATTTCTCGCATGGGCGCTGGCAAAATTGGACAACTTCTCCCGCCTTTGGTTGAGGCCGTTCGCGACGCTGGCAAAAAAGTTTTGTGGTCTTGCGATCCGATGCATGGCAATACTATCAAGTCTTCTACGGGTTATAAAACACGCAAGTTTGACGATATTTTAAGTGAGATAAAATCTTTCTTCGCGGTGCACAGAGCTTGCGGCACTTACGCCGGCGGCATTCATTTTGAAATGACTGGGCAAGATGTTACAGAATGCTTGGGCGGTAATCAAAAAATTAACGAGATGCATTTGCAAGATCGCTATCACACGCATTGCGACCCGCGGTTGAACGCTTCGCAGAGTGTGGAATTGGCGTTTATGATTGCGGAAGAGTTGCTGGAGAAGAAATAAATATTTTATATCATAAAATTAAATTTTTAATAAATTAAATGTCATCTTTCTCCAAAAGAAATGGTCATATTAAGCCGCGAGAACACATACAGAGCAATTACTTGGACGCACCAACTAGAACTGATCTATGGAATTTATTTTGCGAAGAAAGAAACTCCATAATTTTTGATCAAAGAGATTTATTTGAACATTATTGGACAAACACAGAAAGCTTTTTAGGAAAACCTAGAGATGAAATAGAGGGTCATGTAAATTACATTGCTCATCAGAATGGATTTCCACATTTATTCTACACCGATCAAGATCAATTATATCGCCGTGCCAGAAAAGTTATGTACAAAAATTTATTTTTAGAACACCCTTTTAACACCCTGTTTGATTTTATAGAAGTTGCTCTAAGAATTTGCACAAGAATACCCGCTACACCTTTTACGATAGAAAAAATAAATTCCATCCTAGAAAGGCAGTGCACTTCTTACAGAATAGTAAATGGCCAAGTTATTGAAATCACCTCAGAATCAGAAATTAAGCTAGT
The DNA here is from genome assembly GCA_945872855.1 of Rickettsia typhi. Classification (GTDB taxonomy): domain Bacteria; phylum Pseudomonadota; class Alphaproteobacteria; order Rickettsiales; family UBA1997; genus CAMCFD01. The sequence continues at coordinate 10,482 of CAMCAW010000030.1, forward strand.
AGAAGATAATTTCTTATCTACACAAGAAAAATTTCCAACACTTTACAATCACCTCAAAAAAGCATTCATAGCTTTATATGACAGAAAATCTCCCGACTACAAAAAAGCTATTAGAGAATCTATTGATGCTTCGGAATCAGCTCTCAAAATTATTTTAGAAAATAAAAGTACTACTGGCGGAGATGGAATGAAAAAAATAAGAAATAGATACAAAGATAATCAGCCACAATACAAAATCTATGATATGTTTTGTTCTATATATGGAATGTATAGTAACGAAGTAAGACATGGAAACCCTGGCCAAGAAAAAGTAGTTATAATCGATCAAAGCGAAGCAAAGCTGGCGCATAATTTATACAATACTATTATTAGCTATCTGTTAACACACGAATTAACAAATAAATCACCAAATTAAACCTAGTCCATGATAAATCACGCCACAAACTCAATCGAAATCTATAAATCAAAAGAAGGGAAATCTGAAATTTCAGTAAGCTTTGATAACGACACAGCTTGGCTCTCTTTGAAGCAAATTAGCGAGCTTTTCGATAGGGATAAATCCGTAATTTCTAGGCATCTAAAAAACCTCTTTGAAACCAAGGAACTAAAGCGCTCACAAGTTGTTGCATTTTTTGCAACAACTGCCTCTGATGGACGAGAATATAAAGTGGAATATTTTAACCTTGATGCAATAATTTCTATCGGCTATCGCGTTAACTCAAAACAGGGCACGCAATTTCGAATTTGGGCAACGCAAAAACTTAAAGAATACCTAGTTCAAGGCTATGCGATAAACCAAGATCGCTTAAAAGAATTACACAAAATTGTTGAAATAATAGAAAAATCTGGCGACAAAAAAAACCTTAAAATCGATGAGACGAAAGGCTTAATTAAGATCATCAGCACTTACGCACGCAGCTTTGATTTATTAAATAAATTCGATTCGAACAATTTAGAAAATAAAAATTTAAGCAAAAAAATTATTTATAAAATTGGCTATGAAGAAGCTAAAGAGGCAATTTTTGAATTAAAAAAACAATTAGTTCTTAAAAAAGAAGCGGCTAATCTTTTTGGCAACGAAAAAGACAAAGCCTTTGATGGCACGCTGCAAGCCATTTCGCAAACTTTTGGCGGCAAACTCCTTTATCCAACCATTGAAGAGCAAGCTGCGCATTTGCTTTATTTTATAATTAAAAATCATCACTTTAGTGATGGAAATAAAAGGATCGGCGCATTTTTATTCATGTGGTTTTTGCAAAAAAATAAGCATCATTTTAAGAAAAATGGTGAAGAAAAAATTAATGACAATGGGCTTGTAGCCTTGGCTTTATTGGTCGCGTCAAGCAATCCAAAAGAAAAAAATTTGATTGTGCAATTAATTGTAAATTTAATAAATAATAACTAATGACACAAAAATTCGGCATCATCGCCCTTGTAGGCGCGCCAAACGCGGGCAAATCAACACTTACCAACGCATTGCTTGGGCAAAAAATTTCTATCGTTTCGCCTAAAGTGCAAACCACGCGCAACGTGATCAAGGCCATTTTGGTTGAGGGCGAAACGCAATTGGTTTTGCTCGACACGCCCGGCGTTTTCTTGCCACGAAGCGACAAAATCCTCGAACGCCTGATCGTAAAATCTGCGTGGCAAGGCATTCGCGATGCCCATTTTGTCTGCTTTCTTATTGATGCCGAGCGTGGTCTCGATACCGAAAACCAACGCATCATCACCGAGCTGAAAAAGAACGATTTCAAGCCCGCAATCATCATCAACAAAGTTGATTTGGTGAAAAAAACTAGACTACTTGAAATCATAGCTGCGCTCACCGATATTGGTTTAGATGAAATCTTCATGATCTCTGCAACCACTGGCGACGGGCTTCCGCAGCTTAAAGACTTCTTGCTTGCAAAATGCGCTGAAGGGCCTTGGCAATATGACGAAGAAAATATCACCGACGCCCCGATGCGCGGAATTGCTAGCGAAATCACGCGCGAAAAATTATTTTTGAAGCTGGATAAAGAACTGCCCTACTCTCTCACGGTTAAAACCGATACTTACAAAATTGCTGAAAATGGCGCGATCACAATTCATCAAACAATTTTTGTTTTGAAGGAAAGCCAGAAAGGCATCATTCTAGGGCGCAACGGCTCTTTAATAAAAGAAGTTGGCATGGAATCGCGTCAAGAAATTGGTGAAATTGCGGGCGCAAAAGTTAATTTATTTTTGTTTGTGAAGGTAAAAAAAGATTGGATGAACGATCTTGAAAGCTACGAAATGAACGATATGGGCAAGTTGCCGAATAAAAAGAAAAAGTAAAATCTTAATAAAATAACGCGCGGCGCTAAACAACGTCGCATAAAATTAGCAAAAATGGTTTCAACAATAGACGCAGCAGAAGTAAAAAAATTCTCCGACATCGCCGATGAATGGTGGAGCAAAACTGGCAAATTCAAGCCTTTGCACAAGTTTAACCCAATCCGCATTTCTTACATTCGCAATAAAATTGTTGAGCATTTTGCGTTAGAAAAAAATTCTGCCGCGCCATTTCATGGATTAAAAATTATTGATATTGGTTGCGGTGGCGGATTAATTGCAGAGCCATTTTCCCGCATGGGTGCTGATGTTACAGGCATTGACGCTTCAACAAAAAATATCGAAGTTGCAAAAATTCACGCACAAAAATCGGGGTTAGAAATTAATTATCGCGCCATTTCTGCTGAAGAATTAATTGCGGAAAGCCTTAATAACAAAGTCTTGGCAACTTCTCAAGAAATCCCTACTGAAAAAAAATTCGACGTAGTTTTTGCATTAGAAATTATCGAACATGTTGCTGATGTTGCTGAGTTTGTTCGCTCCTGCTCTGCTTTGCTGAAAAATAATGGAATATTGTTCATCGCCACCATTAATCGCACTACAAAGTCTCTTCTCTTCGCTAAAATCGGCGCCGAATATGTGCTACGCTGGCTTCCAATTGGCACCCATTCTTGGAATAAATTTCTAAAGCCATCAGAAATTAATTCACAAGCACAAGCCTCGGGCCTTAATTTACAAGAGCTGGCAGGATTCACCTACAACCCACTAAAAGACGAATGGAAAATAAACGAAAATGACCTAGACGTGAATTACATCGCTATTTTTAAAAACCAATCTGCAAACTAAAACAAATCTTACCAACCAAAAAGGCTGAGATTGATTTCAAGATATACAAAATCAGAAGATTGATTGCGACCTACGCTTTTTGTGAATCTCTCTGGTATGAAGTGCGCATAGCCAATAGTAGTGCGTAAATTATCAGTAATTTCATAATGCGAACGAAAATCAAAATCACGCCCAATAAAAGTACTGCTTCTGCCGGTTTTATCTTGCAAATCGGCCCTCTTCCAAGAATCTGTGGCACTTGCAAGCCAATAATAACTATAACTACCTTCAAAACGAACCTTTGTGCTTGGCTGAAGCTCTAAACGGCTTTTTATTGTTTCAAGATTTTGCCACTCAATAGCGTTGTTGTTTGACCACGGCCTGTTAAAGCCATAAAATCTTTCAAAATTTTGACTCTTATTATCATATGGATTTTTATCGCCACTGGCATAGCCATAAACCAAACTTAATCTTGGCTTAGTTTTATGTTGATAATTATAACCTATTTCTGTTGCATGCGCATATGCCGAGAACTCTTTATTATCGCTTTCACCAAATTGACGAATTCCAATAAAATCAAAATCAAAACCGCTATCGCCCACATCGCCATAAAAGCGAAGGCCGGGAGAGTTTATATTGCGTTTAGATGCGCTCGAAGATTGATCTTGAGTTAGCTTAAAAAAGAAAGGCTGTAGAGTTGCGATATGCGAAAATTTTCTAAAATGCAAAATTGAACCATAGATTAACTGATTTTTATTTACCTCATCTGGATCATCAGTTTTTTTAACAATTGGATTTAAGACAAAATTATCAAGCTGCCAATCATTTTCTTTTTTGCCAATTATAGCACGAAAACCATGAAAATTTGTTCCAGAATTTCCCCAATCATCTCGTGCAATTAATTTGCGATCCATGGCTTCAAACGCCATTCTTCCAGCCCTTAAGCTAATTTCACGATTTTGGATAAAAGAATTCTTAAAATATAATTCTAAATAACCCTGAAATAAGTTTAGCTTATTTACATCGCCAACAGAGGCTGTAAATTCGCTACGATAGCGACGAGAATCTTGAATTTCAATTGTAAATCTCAGAGGATCAAAAATATTCTTCACAGCAAAATAAGCTTGGGTGCGGAGTAAAAACGGATTATCAGTGCGGTTAATTGATCGACGATAATCATTTTTGCGATGCTCAAATCTTATGCGTTGAGCTAAGCCAGCGTCAATCCAATCTACATTTTTGAAACTTTCAATTTTTGTTTTATTGAGTTGATGCACATATTGCGGCGGCTCTGATTCTGGATTAGAGCTGTAACTCTTAGATTTAACATAATAACTATTTTCTGGAAAACTCAGCTCAATTTTATCTTTTGCTAACGCCTCATTTTCAAATAGAAATATAAGCACTATGAAGATTATTTTTCTTATTTTGCTTTGTATGACCATTTATATTATTTTAATTCATTAAAAATTTAACCGACCTACGCCCCTTTAGTTTCTTCAACGCGCAAAAATTTTGCCTCTTTTGCCAAATTTTTATCAAGATTTTTTAGTAAATTTATAAGATCTTTTTCTTTAATGTCAGAAGTTAGGAGAGCACAAATCACCTGCTCATTCTCGCTTTCAACAGAATTTTGATTTTCGGTTTTTAATTGAAAAAAACTCTTATTTTCTAATGCCGAATTTACAGATTTAACAAAATTTTTCTTCTCGCAAAAATAGGATTTTTCAACTTTAATATCACGTAAAAATTGTTGATCTAGTTTTTGTTCTTGCGCTAATTTTTTATCTAAAATTAGCTTGATGAAATAGCGCCCCAACCTGTCTTCAATCTTAGATATTTGCGCTTCTACAAGATTTTCAGTTTTTATACCAAAGATAAAATTATGGCGCCCATTCGCAATATCAATTAAATCTGCAACTATCGCGGAAGCAGTTGGGAGGCCACCTGCGCCACTTCCAATAATTAAACTATCGCCCGCATTTGAAGATTTTGTGAAAAGCGCGTTGAAAGATTCATCAACATTTGCAATTTTTTCTGAAACACTAACTAGCGCTGGATACACTGCTCTGCAGGCTCCACCATTTTTATAAACTCCGAGTAATTTTATTTTATAGCCAAGCTCTTGGGCCAAACGAATATCGTCAATGGTAATTTTTGTAATGCCTTCGACAAAAATATCATCGAATTGCGGCTTAGAGCCTGAAGCGATTGCGGCCAATATTGCTAATTTATGCGCGCTATCAATTCCTTCAATATCAAAAGTTGGATCAGATTCAGCATAGCCCAAATCTTGCGCCTCTTGAAGCGCCGCGGCAAAATCTACATTCTCGTTTTTCATTTTTGTTAAAATGTAATTGCAAGTGCCGTTTAAAATTGCGTAGAACTCCTTGATTTCATTGGCTGCAAGAGCTTCTTTAAAAACTTTTACCATTGGTGTTGCGCCACCAACTGCGGCTTCGAAAAAAATATCCGATTGATGAGCATCGGCTAGTTTAGCGAGCTCGAAGCCTCTTGCGGCAATTAGAGCTTTATTTGCAGTGACGACTTTTTTGCCATTTTTAAGCGCGGCCTCGCAAACCTCGCGGGCAATGCCATCGCCGCCAATCACTTCAACAATCACGTCAATTGCAGGATCGTTGGCTAAATCTAGGGCATTGGCGAAAAATTTTACTTTTGTTTCATCGATAAAATCTTTTTTGCTTCGCGCTGAAACCGCTACAAGCTCAAGCTCGCAAGCGCTTCTAGTATCAATAATTTTTTTATCTTTTAAGAGAATTTCGTAAACTGATTTGCCTACAACGCCAAGGCCCACTAAGCCAATTTTTATTTTTTTCATTTTGTTTATATTTAGTTGAAAGCAGCTGGAAAAAGGGCGCAGAGCCCATAAAGAATTATTTGCGCGTCGAGCGCATCATCATGCAAATTGTGGTTGTGCGGGAGATAAAAATGTTCATCAACTGTTGTTTTGTTTAAGTCGGGGGTTGGTTTTACATTTTAAGCGGTTTATTATCAATAGTCGAGTGTAAAAATCTTAAACAATTTTATAGTTTATTTATATCTTTTAAGCCCTTGACGGCACGCTGAAGCGGGCTTAAAAGGTATAAATAAACTATAAAATTGTTTAAGATTTTTACACAAATATTTTTTTAAGAATTTGCACATGTCAAAAAAATCCTATTATCCAGAACCGAATCAGAACCTTGATTTTGCTGCCTTAGAGCAAGATATTTTAAAGTTTTGGCAAGAAAATAAAGTTTTTGAAAAGTCAGTTGAGATTAGAAATTTTGCTCATGATGAAGATAATAATGTGTCGCCAGTGAAAGAGCAGTGTGCTTTGAAAGACCACGCCGCTTGTCGCCATGATAATATTGCAAAGAAGCATGAATTTGTTTTTTATGATGGCCCGCCATTTGCTAATGGTCTTCCGCACTACGGCCACTTACTTACAGGCTTTATCAAAGATATTTTTGCGCGCTATCAAACCATGAAAGGACATAAGGTAGAACGCAAGTTTGGCTGGGATACTCACGGCCTGCCAGTAGAAATGGAAACCGAGAAGGAGCTTACAGCCAAAGAGGGTCGCAGCATTTCGGGACAGATCGCAATTCAAGAATATGGGATTGAAAAATTTAACGCCGCCTGCGAAAAATCGGTGATGAAATATGCCGATGAGTGGAAGAATTACGTGGGTCGGCAGGGTCGTTGGGTAGATTTTGATAATGGCTATAAAACCATGGATATCAATTATATGGAATCGGTGATTTGGGCCTTTAAAAGCTTGTATGACAAGGGTTTGCTCTATGAAGATTTTCGCGTGATGCCTTATTCTTGGGCTTGCCAAACGCCAGTTTCTAATTTTGAGACGCGGATGGATAATGCTTATAGGCAGAAAGAGAGTGCTGCAGTGACTATTGCGTTTGAGTTGACAGGAAAAGCAATTGATAAATTTCAAACTCAAAATCTAGACAATATGTCTCGTGCAGAAAGACATAATAATAGAATTTTAAAAGTAAATAACTGCATTATAAAAAGCAAATTATCCAGAAACAAACAAAATCAAAACATAGAAAATAGTTCGCTTTATCTTTTGGCATGGACAACCACTCCATGGACTCTTCCATCCAATTTAGCACTAGCAGTTCACGAAAAAGATATAGAATATTCTGCCTTACAAAAGGATAATAAAATTTTTATTTTAGCAAAAAATAGTGTTTCTAAATTTAGCAAAGAATTAGACGGTTTTATAGAGATATTTCCAGGTGCCGACCTTGAAGGCAGAGCTACCATTCTTGGATCAGATCTTATAGGATCAACATACAAGCCTTTATTTCCGTATTTCAAGGAAAAGGAGGAATATCATGGAGCATTTTGTGTTTTAGGCGGAGATTTTGTTACCGCAGAAGACGGAACAGGAATCGTTCACATGGCGCCCGGATTTGGCGAAGACGACCAAGCGCTCTGCAAAGCCAATGGCATCCCCGCCCTCTGCCCTGTTGACGAAGGCGGCAAATTTACCAGCGAAATTTTTGATCTTGAATATTTCGATAAAGACGGCGGCAAATACACGCTAAAACTCAAGGGCCGCAACGTTCTAGGCTATGATGAAAAATTGCAATATGACAAAGAAAATAATCCCAACAAAGACATCATAATCTACCTGAAAGCTACAGGCGCTTGGCTTAAGACCGAGCAATATCTCCATAATTATCCGCATTGCTGGCGCACCGATACCCCGCTAATCTACAGAGCCGTGAGTTCGTGGTACGTTGAGGTTACTAAGTTTAAAGATCGCATGGTTGAGCTTAACCAAGACATCAACTGGATTCCTGACCATATCAAAGACGGACAATTTGGCAAGTGGCTTGAGGGCGCACGCGATTGGTCGATCACGCGCAACCGCTTCTGGGGCTGTCCTGTGCCAGTTTGGCGCAGCGACGATCCACAATATCCACGCCTCGATGT
>CAMCAW010000031.1 GCA_945872855.1 Rickettsia typhi
TGATCGCGAAGAAGAGAAAATATTTTAGAAAGTTTGTTAGTGCCGATTCTGCTTCTAACTCTGCCAAACACAGAATGATCTGGAGTTTTGTCAACTAATCCGAATTGGCAGAACCATTTAGCTGAAGCGTTCTCAGCGATAAATCTTTCCAACTCGCGATCAGATAAATCTTCAAGAAATTGCAACAGCAAGCACAAGAAGATGCGGAAGATTCCGTAGCCTTTGTAGTCAGATTCAGCTTCAAGCCTTTCAAGCTCTAACCTCACCAAATCCAAATTCCACAAATTCAAAAACTTGCGGTAAATGTGAGTGGAAGAGACGAGATCTTCCAAACAAACCATTTCAATTTGTTTCGGTTCAAATGACATTTTTCTGATGAATTCTTGTTAAAAATAAGAGCAATTCACAAAAGACGAATCAGCCAAGAGGACTAGAAAACAATAGCTCTAGAGAGTTTTAATAACAAGAAAATGATGCGAAAAATTACAGAAATTTAAATGAGGTTTTTGGGTGGATTTGCGACGGGCTCATTACGCGTTATAGTAGGATGAATATTTTTCTGATTATGTTGGTGATTTAGCCTTTAACGGCGTGGCTTCAGATGTAAATAGAGGCAGTTTGGCAAGTGGCGCGCAAGGTGATTTTTCTTATCAAATAGACGAAAATAATATTTTACGCACGGGATTTGCAGTTTCTAGCGAGAAAGTCTCTAACAAAAACAGCGACGCTTTGTTTGAAGCCGATGACGAAGGTAATCAGCTCTCAAGCCGCGCGTTTATTATCTCCAATCAGTCAACAAAAAACTCACAAAATTATGGAATTTACCTCTAAAATGAGTGGAAACCAGCTAGAGGCTTGATTTTGAACTATGGAATGCGTTATGATGAGGTTAACTCATATATCAACGAATCAAAATTTTCGCTGAGATTAGGCGCAATTTATGAAATTAATCACAAAACAAAAATTTTCGTGGGATACGCAAAATATTTTACTCCACCATCGAATAGTTCGCTTAGCTCATCTCTAATTGCGCAATATCAAAAAACTACAAATGCATCCGCGATACAAGAAAATAGCGCCATAAAATCAGAGCGCGTTGATTATTATGACTTAGGAATAAAACATAGACTTACAGAAAATATAAATATTGGACTCGACAGCTATTATAAAAATATCAACAACCTTCTTGATAAAGGTCAGTTTGGAAACGCCATGATTTATTCGCATTTCAATTATAAAAAAGGCAGAGCTTATGGTTTTGAGTTTAGTTCGGATTATAAAAAGAATAATTTTTCGGCATATTTTAACGCTGCCTATCAAAAAATAACCGCGTCGAATATAGCTTCGGGGTAATATTTATTCGATCAGACAGAAATTGATCATGTTAAGAATCATTATGTAAATCTAGATCACGAGCAGAGAATCACTGCTTCTGCAGGTGTTGCGTATAAGAAGAAAAAACAGTTTATATCCTTGATGCGCTTTATGGCAATGGTTTGCGTCATGGTGATTTTAATTCTAATAAATTGGATTCATACATTGTTGTTAATCCAGCAATAGCGCGCGATTTCGATTTGCCAATTGTTGAAAAAATTAATGCAAGATTTTCAATAATAAATTTGTTTGACAGAGTTTATATGCTGCGAGACGTCTCTGGTATTGGGGTTGCGGCACCTCAATATGGTTTACGCAGATCTTATTATTTATATTTAAGTAAGGAGTTTTAGTTTTATGAAATTTTTTAGAATTGTTGCTTTTGTTGCGGCTTTGTTTTTTTCTAATGCGGTTTTTGCTGAAGTGACTACTTTTTTTACCGAAGTTGATACTGTTGGAATGCCTAATGCAAAAAATTATAACCTAGAACATGTTCAGACTAAGTTAGATGAAGCTCATGAGAGCTTTAGAAATTTTATTGCGCAATCTACTGCGAAATATGGCATAGAGGCTGAGGTTTTTGAAATTGATATGGCTAAAGATTATAAACAAAATCCGAACCTTGAAGCAATGGGCAGTAAGGGTAATAAGGCTTATATAACTGTTGCTAATGCAGTTTACGGAGCAGAAGTTGACTATTTAATAAATAATGATCAAGGTGATTTGGCTCAATGGGCTTCAGATAAGGGTTCAGATTCTTATGTAGGCTCAGGCTATAGTGTTTTTCAAATTCCTGATGCAGCCAGCGACAGTAAGCCAAAATCTTGGCAAGATGTAATAGATAAAGCCTCATATAAAATTTCTTTTTTTTCAGATATGGCAAAAACGACGAAACAAAAAATTAATTCGGTTGGCATAGGCGTTTCTGACTTTGGAACCACCTATAATACTGGGAATTATGAGCCAGACGGACAAAATAATAGTGAGCATACAACCTCAGTGTACGGCTTGATCGGAGCTCAAAATGCTGATGGCTACTCAGAACAATTAATAAAAAAAATATCTAAAAATCTTCTTGGTAATGCTTCAACTCCTGATGCTGGTGACCAGTTTATTGGTTTGAATTCTGATAAGAAATTTGATGAGGTGAAATTTGCTTTTAATGGCAAGGGAGAATATATCTACGTCGGAAACTATATGATATTCTCCTCCTTTGTTCCAACGATAATAGAAGATACGACTATTGGTCAAATCGAAAATGGAGATGTGGATAGGATTTTTTATGGTGGGAAATTAATAATCGATACAAATTATGCAGATAGAAATAGTTTTCAGTTATTAAAAAAAGATGGAAATACAATAAATGTTGCCAGTAATAAATTTGCTTATTTTGAGGGTATTTTTTCTGGAGAAGGTGGAATAATCAAAGAAGGGGGTGGAATATTAACTCTTAACGCAGCAAATACATATTCTGGAAAAACTGTTGTAAAAGAAGGCAATTTAATTTTAGGTAATAGCGCGCAAAGCGCCTCTTTAGCTGGCGATGTAGAGGTAAAATCCGGAGCTTACTTAGCTGGCTACGGTTCTGTTGGAAAAGTCTCTCCTGAAATTGGTCTTCTAAATGAAGGAACTGTTATTGTTGGAAATGATGGAGTGTCAATTGGGAATTTATCTACAAAGGGGCAATATCAACAAGCTTCAACTGGCGCTCTAAAGCTAGATATTTCTTCAACCTCAAACGATCAATTAAATGTTGCTGGAGAAGCTTCGCTGAACGGGAATATTTTATTTAATGCCTTAGAAGGTTCATACCATCCAATGAAATATAAATTAATAACCGCTGAAAAAATTAGTGGAAAGCTTTCTATTTCTGAAACAAATATTTCCGATAGAACTAGTCTCAAGCACTCATTATCTTACACCGCAAACGCTGTCTATCTAAATTTAAATCCAGACGAAACCAACACGCTTGCCGCAATGAACAGCAACGAAAATTCTCTAAAATCAATTTTTGCCAGACAAAATAATTTGCAAAATATTGGTTTGAATTATGATTGTAATTTATTCGGCAAACACAATATTTGTGTATCTGGTGGAGCTAGATATAGCGGCATTAGAGGGCTTGATGGAAATGTTGATAATAATGGTTTTGATGTTAACGATAATACTAATAAAAATTCGCAAGGCGCGGTGTTAGTTGTTGGCTATAAAAAAAGCGATTATTCACGTTATGGATTTTGGATCGATCAACCAATAAATAATAAAAGCAGAGATGGGGTTGCCGAGGTTCCTGTTTATTTGAAGAAAAATAATCCAACTATTGGTGCTTACGCTCACTATTCTTTGAGTGGAAAAGAATATGGTTTTAAATTAAGTTTGGCGGGAACTTACACTGAAAATTCTATACAAATCAAAAGATTACAATTGCAAAATACTGAAGAAGCAAAAGGTGTGAGTGATTTTAGAAGTTATGCGGGTAAGGCTGAGCTTGGTTATAGTTTAGTTAATAGATCGCAAACTATCAATATCTTGCCTTATGTTGCATATCGTTATGGAGTTACAACTGCGGCTGCTTATAAAGAAGAAGAAACTGACAAAACTTATTTTCCGATTTCTTATAATAAATATCAAAGAGCGCTCGGAACCGGAATCGTTGGCTTAAAATTGTATGGTCGTTTTCGTGAGAGATATAAGATGAATACAAATTTTGGATTTGAAACTGATTTGCGAAGCAAAGAGCAAATTTATTCAGGTAGTTCTGAAATTCTAAATCTAACAAGCTTTTCAATTAATTCTGATATGGGTCGCAAGCAAAAGAAAAAAAGAGGTTTTGCGCAAGTTGGTTTAAGTTATGATTTAACGAGGCAGCAATCGGTTGGAATTTCTGGATATTATCTGCGAGATGCATTTAATGGCGTTGGAAGTTATTCTACTTTAGTTAATTACACTATTGGTTTTTAATTTATGCAATTAATCTCTTTAATTAAACTTGGCGGATTTGCTGTTTTCCCTTTATACGCCCTTGCAACATTAGCTTGGCGCTGATTTGTGATCGCGTTTTTTTCTATAAAAAATTTGTCGTAATGCCAAATAAATTTTTTAATTTAATCGAAAGTTATAATTTTTTGTGGAGCGATTTCAGTCAGCGTTTGCAAGACTTATCGCCGCAAAATTCATATCGTAAATTTTTCAATATGGTTTTGGAAAATAAAAATAATCCCGTTTGGCGGCTTGAATCTAGGTTGAACGATGAGGCAAAAATATTTGAAAAAGAATTATCGCGAGGTTCATGGCTCTTAGAAACAATTGTTACGGCGGCCTTCGATTCTATCGAGCTAGAAAAAGAGCGCGGTATAGTGATTTAGTAATGGGCTACAAAGGCTTCTCCTGCCTCGATAATCCATCCTATTGAGCCTATCCAAAATAAGTTAATTTTGATAATCTCTAGCCTTTTTTTCTTTTAAAAACTTAAGTTCACCTTTTTGCAAACGCATTTTTTTTGCCCGTTCTTTTAAAAATTGGCGTTCACGTTTTTTAATTTCTCTTCCTTGTTTTTTATTAATTTGTTTAATCTCGACAAAGTCGGATCTAGTCTTTGCAAGATTTTCAATTAAAATTTCTGGTGTTTTATTTATTTTTTCTGCAATAATTTTTGCTTCCCATTGGTGGCCTTTAAAAATTTTTGCTAATTTTTTTTGCGAAGAAAAGGCATTTTTTATCGTAACAAAATCATCACCTTTGATTTGCGCTCCACTTACAGAGCTATCGCGAAACTTAATGTTTCCAGCATAAGAAATTTTCCCCTCAATCACTTCAAAAGCAAGCAATGGCGGCGATTTTCTCTTGCCAGTTATATTAGAAATTGTTGGTTCAATTTCTTTTTCACGCAAAGCTTGGAAACGTCGATTAATAACGCGATAGCCTTCAATTTCATACCAGCCGGGCTCTAGCATGATAATCTGATAATAATCTGATGGGTTAAGTTTAATGCAGCTTTTATCTTTTACTTCATTTTCAAAACTAGCTTGGCACCATGATATTGCTAGATAGTCAGAGTTTAGCTTTAGCAAAACTATCCCTTTTTTATTTTCAGGAAAGCGATCGATAAAATTATTAGAGCTGGGAATGGTTGAAAATAAAGGGTCGATGAGGGCAAGACAAGAAGTTGTTAAGGTTAGAATAATTAGGGTGATAATTTGTTTCATGGTTTATTTATTTTTTCTTTACTATATCCAATCCAATATCTACGGCCCGCGCAGAGTGGGTTAGGGCGCCAATTGAAATAAAGTCTGGATTTAATTTAGAGACATTTCTGATGTTGTTTAAATTAATTCCGCCAGAGATTTCTACCGAACATTTTTTACCGATAATTTTTTGGGCCTGCTTAATTTGCGCAACATTCATATTATCTAACATTATAATGTTAGGCCTTGATTCTACTGCTTCGATGACTTGTTGCAAATTATCGCACTCAACTTCAATTTTTAATTTTTTGCGTGATTTTTTTGCAGCTAAAATTGCATTTGTAATATTTCCGGCTGCTGCAATATGGTTATCTTTAATTAAAATCATATCCGCTAAATTCATGCGATGATTTTTTCCACCACCAGTAACCACGGCATATTTTTCTAGGGCGCGCAGCGTTGGAATGGTTTTTCTGGTATCAAGAATCTTAGTATTTTTTGCCAGTTTCACAAATTGATTTGTGGCAGTTGCTACGCCGCTTAAATGCTGCATTAAATTAAGAATAACTCTTTCGGCGGCAAAAATTAATTTCGCATCACCTTGGCCTTCAACTATTGATTTTAAAGGCTTTATGACATTTCCATCTTTCGCTAAAATTTGTAATTTTAATTTTGTATTGGCAAATTTTTTGTGTTTTTTTAATACATCAAAACAAATTTTTACCGCGTCAATTCCACATAAAATAATTTCTTCGCGAGGCTTGATAGCAAAGGATATTTGATGGTTTTTAGGAATTGTTAAATCGCTAGTAATATCATTAAAAGCACAATCTTCTGTTAGCGCTAAATTAATAATTTTTTTCAATTCATTTTTTAGTTTCAACATTTTTCTTCTTGTTAAAATTAGCTTAGAGCCTTGTATTTTCTAGGCTTACATTAAATTTAATTGCCACATTTTCGCGGATCAAAATTTTGATTTTTTAGTTTTTTTAAGCGCTCACCAATAAAATAGCGCATAAAATTCATCTCCTCAACGCTTATCTGGCGAGCTCCGCTGTTATTTTCATCAATAAGTTTTTGAATTATTTTGAAGGCCATGCAGCCATTTCCTTGTTTGGCATAGATGAATGCGGGCATTTGTTTTGTCCAGAGCGGGGAGTTGGCGGCATTGTTTTTGGTTAATTTATAGGCCAATTTTAAGGCCAAATCTTCATCATGCAAATTTTCTTCAGCAATATTAATTGCTTGAAAAAGCCACCACCAAGAAGCATCAAGATTTTTTGCAGCATGCTCATCAAGATAGTTGACGATATAGACGGAATCAGACTTGCGCTGTGTTTGCGAAAAATAATAAGCCGCAAGCGAGGGCATTAAATTTGATTTTTCATTCAAGCCGTCAAGCAGTGTCAACCAACGATAAAGACGCAAATAATCATAATTTTTTAACGCTGTCGGATTAACAAAAATATCGCCAGAATTTTGAATGCGAAAAGCTAAAGTGCGAAATAAAAATTCTTTATCTCCTAAAGATGCCGCGCTTAGAAAATATTGGTTTGGAGGCGTTGGAATAATTTCGTAATTAGGCTTAATATTTTCAGTTTTAAACCAAAAAATTATTTGCAACGCAAAAATTATCAGAAATAAATAAAGAAATATTCTGAGTGAATTTTGATAGAAGAAGAGCTTTGAAAACAGGCGAGAAGGGCGCTTAGCCAAAGGCGAAGGTTGCGATTTATTTGTCATTAACGCCAAATTGTTTTTGAAGTTCAATCATGCGCAAACAAGCCGTAACGACAAATCCACCTTTATCTTTTTGCTTTGGGTCGGCTCTAACAATGGCCTGATCGGCATTTTCGACAGTAAGAATTCCATTGGCAATGGCGTGTTTTTTTAGAGAAAGCTTCATCAAGCCGCGCGCACTCTCGTTTGCCACGATGTCATAATGCGAAGTTTCGCCGCGAATAACGCAGCCCAAAGCAATGTATCCTGCATATTTTTTTGACTCAATCGCAAGGGCGATTGCAGCAGGAATTTCTAGGGCTCCCGATACTTGAATTATCTCGTAATCAAGGCGAATATCGTGCGGCGCCAATTCATTAAGATATTCAACAAATTTGCCATTTTTAAACCCATAACTCTCAATTTTTGCCTTTGCACCTTCAAGCAATAAATCAGAAATCTCAGGATAAAATCTTGCTTCGACAATTAAAATTTTTTTCATTATGCTTTTTGGGTAAATATCAATTATTATTTCATTCTAAGCGGGGCTAGAGCCAACGCACATTCTAACCAAACATGCTCAACATTTTCAACCTATTTCTATTTTTATTACTACTTTGGTTAGCCCTAATGTTTTCTGCTGCGCAGGTTTCTTGGACATATCTATTATTCGGAATAGCCTTCTCAGCCTTGATTAGCTTCACTTCTTTCAAGCTTGGCCTTGTAAAAAAAGAAAGCGAATTGCTTTATTTAAGCCTAGGTTTTTATCGACATTTTTTACAACTTTATTACCAAAATTTTATCAAATCATGTCGTTTAATTATTTTATTAGCGTTAAGCAAAAAGCCAATCAGGCCTTTGCTTTATTCGGTTCCGCTCGATTATAACAATAAATTTAATCCCGCTTTAATGGTGGCTAGTTTAAATATGTCGGCTGGGCTTTTTTGTATCGGAATTAAAGAAAATTTCTTTTATATTCACGCAATAGACGAGCAATATTTTAGCGATTTTGATTTATTCAAAATGAAGAAAGATTTGCCAGAAATTAACGACGATAATTTAGTTTAAAAATGGTTGATACAGCAAAAATTATAAAAGAGCTGCAGCAAGAAATAGCAAGGCACGATAAGGCTTATCACACTAACGATGCGCCAATAATTTCTGATGCAGAATATGATGTTTTACGCAAAAAATTAGATGAATATCAAGATAATTTTCCGCAGCTTTTTAACGAAGAAATTGCTGATTTTGCAAAAAAAGTTGGCGCAAAAACTCTCGATATTTTTCGCAAGATAAAGCATGCAAAGCCAATGCTATCGCTTTCTAATGGCTTTTCGCATGAAGATATTTCTGATTTTATTGAGAGGGTTAATCGTTTTTTGGGTCTTGATAAAGTTATAAGCAAGCCAGAATTAGAGAGGGCTCCCATGCTTTTTGATTTTAGTGATTTGGATAAAAATCATATTCAAAAAATTGTAGATCATTCTAAAAAAGTTGAAAAAAATCCTTCTTTAGTTGAAAAAAAATTAAACGAACTAAAGTTTTTCTGCGAAACAAAAATTGACGGATTATCTTTTTCGGTGCGTTATGAAAACGGTAAAATGTGCTTTGCAGCAACGCGGGGAGATGGTGAAGAAGGTGAAGATGTGACAAAAAATGTTCAAACAATAAAAAATTTTCCGCAAGAATTGCAGACAAAAAATCCGCCAAAAATTTTTGAAATTCGCGGCGAAATTTATATGGGTAAAAAAGATTTTGCCGAGCTAAATTTAAGACAAGAAGAGGCGGTTGGAAAAATTTTTGCTAACCCGCGCAACGCTGCTGCAGGCTCGCTAAGGCAACTTGATTCGCAAATTACGGCCTCACGAAATTTAAGTTATTTTGCCTATGGAATTGGCGAAGTTTCTGCGGATTTTAAATGCGATTCGCAAGCGGAATTGCTAGAAAAATTGCAAGATTTTGGCTTTAAAACAGAGCCTCACTCGCGTCTCTGCTCTAGCGTTGGCGAGATTATGAAGCTTTACGAAGAAATTTCTGATAAGCGCTATCAGCTTGATTATGATATCGATGGCATGGTCTATAAAGTCAATGAATTCGCGTTGCAAGAGCGTCTTGGCTTTGTTTCGCGCTCGCCGCGTTTTGCAATTGCTCATAAGTTTCCTGCAGAAAAATCGAAAACCGAGATTGAAAAAATCGTGATTCAAATTGGTCGAACTGGCGCCATCACGCCAGTAGCCTGCTTGAAGCCAGTTAACATTGGCGGAGTTGTGGTGTCGCGAGCCACTTTGCATAATCAAGATGAAATAATGCGCAAAGATATTCGCGAAGGCGATGTGGTTGTGGTTCAGCGTGCGGGAGACGTGATTCCGCAGGTTGTTGAAGTTGACCGCGGCAAAAGAAAATCTACTTCTGAAAAATTTATTTTTCCGCATAATTGCCCTATTTGCGGCGCCAAAATTATAAAATCTGAAGATGATGTTGTGTTGCGTTGCAGTGGCGGTATCTCTTGCGCGGCGCAGCTTAAAGAGCTTCTCAAACATTTTGTTTCTAAAGATGCATTCGATATTGCGGGCCTTGGCAAAAAGCAAATCGAGAACTTTTTTAACGAAGAAAGAATCAAAAGTTTTGCTGATATTTTTACCCTAGAAAAGCGCGATCAAGCAAGCCCAGAGCCATTGAAGGACAAGGAAGGCTGGGGCGATAAATCAACAGAAAATTTATTTTTTGCCATAAATCAAAAACGCGAAATTTCTCTAGAAAAATTTATTTATGCTATTGGAATTAGATATGTTGGGCAGGCTACAGCCAAGCTGATTGCTAATCATTTTATTTCTTATAAGAATTTTAAAGATAAAATGTTGCAAATTGCTAAATTGTCACCAGAAGAAATGCTTTCAAGCCAAGATTTTCAAGATTTCATGGCACTTGATGGCATTGGTGAAAAAATGGCCTCGTCAATTATCGATTATTTTCGTGATGCAAAAAATTTGCGAATGATCGATGAACTTGATGGTGAATTAAAAATTCAAGATACGGTTGTAATCCGCTCTAGCTCTGCTTTGGTAGGCAAGTCGATTGTTTTTACTGGAACTCTCGCAGGAATGACGCGGGCCGAATCGAAGAAAAAAGCGGAAGAATTGGGAATGAAAGTTGTTGGTTCGGTTTCGGCTAAAACAGATTATATCGTGGCTGGCGATGAAGCTGGCTCTAAGCTAAAAAAGGCTCAAGAGTTAAATTTAAAAATTTTAAACGAAGAAGAATGGGGGGAACTATGCGCAAAATAATGATTTTTTTTGTTAGACTTTATCAGGTTTTAATTTCACCATTCATCTCTTATAATGCTTGCAGATTTCACCCGAGCTGCTCTGAATATATGGCGCAGGCCCTTGAAAAACAAGGTGTAGTCAAAGGTTTGTATAATGGCATTTTGCGTTTGTTTCGCTGCCATCCTTGGTCTGCGGGCGGTAATGATCCAGTAAAATAATGAAACAAATATTTCGTCTAATCACTGTTATTTTGCTGCTAAACCAGAATGTTGTCGCTGTTGCAAAAGCTACTGATTCTAAGTTGGAAGAGGTTCCGTCTAACAATGTTTCTGATAAAAATCAAATTCAATCAATTGAAGAAATTACTGCCGATCTCAATGCTAAAAAAGCTGCAGCAGAGCCATTTAACGAAAAAGATATAAAGGTTGATGTAGAGTCTTTGGGTCTTGATTCTATTGACGACAAGAAGGGTGATGAGAAAAAATCTGCGGCGTTAAAGATTCCTGAACCAGTTGTGGTTGAAGAGAAATCTGTTATTATTGATAGACCTCTGCCCGCAACTAAGGCCGTTGATAATAGCGCATCTATAAATATTCAGGGGAAGAATATTCAAAAAAATCAAGACTTAAGCAGCAATAAAGTGCTTTCAAAAATTCAAAGTTTTGTCACTGGCAAAAATGCTGATTCGCTAGCGCCAGAGGCCTCTGAGCAGTCTAAAGAAAATCCTAAATCTGAAGTTGTTGTGCTTACTAAAAAACAAAGAATTGCGCTCGAAAAGAAAAAAGTTGCCACGAGAATAGCGAAGGAAAAGAAAGCGGCTAAAGCAAAGCGGCTCAAGCAATTGCGTGAAGAATATCTGATAAAATTGCATAATCACGAAAACGACGATGAGCTTTTAGATGAAGATTTTTTGGTAGATTCTGCACTTATTACGCCAAAAGAAAAGTCGTTTAGATGGAGTGACCGCTTTATTTCTTACGACCCTCCAGCCGCGCCAATATTAGATCAATATCGCGGGAACGACAATAAACACATTCCTACAATTCCAACAAATCAAGAAAAAGCCGAACTAATGTTTCAAGCAATTGATAATAATAACGTGTCTTATTTTAACAGCGCTTATCAGCATGTGCTCAATCCAAATCTTCATAATCCGAATGGCGAAACTATTTTAACTTACGCAACTTTATTTCAGAAATATGGCGTGATGTCTTCTATTTTGGCGAAGGGCGCCGACCCAGATTTGCCCAATGCTTTGGGGCATACGCCGCTCGATATCGCCATTGAAATGATCGATATGAAAGCGGCACAAATTCTTATCGATATGAATGCCGATCCTCATTATGTTAATGGCTTGGGGCGCACTTATTTAATGCATGCGGCGCGTGTTGGTTTTTTGCCGATGGTCGATTTATTGATATCGCAAGGAGTTAATATTAACGCCACCGATAACGATGGAATCACGGCCTTGGCCATTGCATATAAGCATAAAAAAGACGTGATTGTAAAATTTTTGCTAAAATCTGGCGCAGAACCTTGGTTGAAAAAGCCTTACAATCCAGATCAGCAAAATTTAATTCAAGAATTAGAAACGAGATGGGGCGGCAAAAGGTCGTAGCTCTAAATTAATAAAAATTTCTTGATAAAAATGAAATTTAAGCGCTTAATATTATGTTTTAATTTATGCGCTTGGCTGCTAGCTGTTTGAGCCTTTGTAACAGCTTAATCCAACTATAATAAATTTGTTTTCAAAGACTAAAATTATCCAATTATTTAAAAAATGCGTTTTTGGCAAAAGCGTAAACCATTTTTCTTTGGCAGAAATTTTAGTTGCTGGTTTGGTGGTAATTTTCTTCGGCATTAGTTCACTTAAAGCGCAAAATGATCTCTATGGTCAACAAACAGGAGACCTTGCGGGAGTAAGCTCTTTAATGTTCGCTGTTTCAAGTAACGACGTTGAGGGAGTAAGATTTTTTAGCAGAGCAGGTGGGTTTTTAATCAATCAGAAAAATATCGGCGGGGCTACGGCCTTACACATTGCTGCTCGCAATGGCAATATAGAAATCGTTAGCATTTTGCTTGAAAATGGCGCCGATCCTAATGTTGCCGATAATGAAGGCTGGACACCATTAATGCGCTCTGCAAATAGCGGCAATTCTTTGGTGGTAATGTCTCTTTTAAGTAGGGGCGCTAATGTTGCACCTCTTAACTCTAGCCATGAAAGCGCTTTGATTCACGCTACCATTTCTGATTGCTTCGATTGCCTCAACGCTATTTTCACCAAATCAGATTTAATAAAAACTATAGATACTAGGCTGTTGAAAGAGCAGCTAATCGATGCCTTTATCATTGCGCGCAACCGCGAAAATAAGCCGATACAAAATCTGTTGGAAGGATATCTGGACCGTGTAACAAAAATGGCGCCGTTGCTTGTTAATTCAGCGCCTATGGCTACTTCTGTTGTAAATGTGGCGGGCAATAATTCAGAAATGCCGCAGAAATTATTATCGCCAAACGACAAGGTGAGATATATTTTGACGGACGATAAAATGGCTACAAATATAATAGATGATGGTGTAAATGTGCCTATTTCATTGCCTTCAGATCCACTGCCACAGCCGCAATCTCAGACGCAATCTCAAATGCAGCCGCAACCGCAACCTCAATTTCAACCGCAGCCAGTTGTAACTTATATTCCCCCTCGTGCGCCACAAGTTCCTGCGGAAGCTTTAAGCTGTAGGTTGTCGCCGCCTAGTGCAAGCTCGCCAAATTCTATGATTAGCGTGCCAAGCAAGGTTATCACAAAATTTAAGTTTGTCTCTGGTGCCCCTCCTGCGGTTGCGCCGCAGAGCTTGGTGCCGTCAACAACAATCGATGGAGCGCAGCCGATAATTGCCAAGAAAAATGTTAGCTATAAATTTAATTCTGGATCAGAAAAATTATGGGCGGCGCCAAAGCCAGCAACAAAAAAGATAATACAAAAAAATGCAGCGATTGTTAAGTCATCTTCTACAACAAAAAATGCACCAAATATGCCTGCGCCAGTTGATCCGGCGGATATTGAAAAGAGTATATTGTTAGAATTGAAGCCTTAAATTTTATTTGCCAGCCAAAATGCTAAAAGTTACAACGGCCGCAAACATGTCAAAATCAGCAAAAAGAGCTTTGGCTTGTCCTGCTTGATACTATCTTTTAGCACTGCTTTATCCCAATCTGGATCTAGTCTTTCTTTTGGGTTTTTTCGCTAGTTGAAACTAGCGGATTGTAATTTTTGTTGGGAATTCTTATTGACTAGTCAAACATAGTTAAAATTTCTGGCGTGCCAAAGCTGTGGCCTTTAAGCACTGTTCCATCGAAATCAAAATCAATGGCCGCCAAGCCACTTATTTTGACATCTTTTACAATTTTTTGGACAAATTAAGCGCAATGCTGCAAAGTCAAACATCTGTCAAGCATATAAGATTATAAAAATGTTAAAAAATAAATCCGCACAAGAGAATTACGCAAAGCAAAAAGCAGATTTTTTAGATAATTTGCAACCCGACGATTTTAGAAATGGTGGAAGTTTTAACCAAGCAGAAATTATTATAGATCAGCTCAACAAGGCCATCTATCGTGCATCACTTAATCAAGAAAATGCGGAGGAATTTATTAAGAAAGCGGTGATGCATCTTTTTCGCGAGGGATCTCCTGCGGTAGAAAAAGCGGTGAATCTTGCGCGCATTTATCTTCGGCAACAAAGCGATTTCTGATCGGGCAATTAGCGGTTAGCCTTAACCATGGCCCGCGCCACCAGAACTTAGCGAGTTAGAAGCATCAAGACCTGCTTCGCCAATGTTTAAGTTCGCCTTCGCGCTAGTAGCTTTATCGAGAGAAGTATCGCCCCTATAGTTAACCTGATGCAGCCCCGGAATCGCATCTTTCGGCAATCCTATAATCTCTTGATTTCCTAGGCTAATTACAGTATCTGAAAGCGCGCCGTGGCCTTCTACCCCACCCGGAAGTTGAATTGGCGTGCCAAGTGTAGGAATTGCCTCAGGTGGCTTAACCGGATGTTCGCCAAGGCCAACTTCCATCGCGCTCGCAATAGCCGCGCTTTGAGGGTGGCTTTGTTTTGTATGTTGCGTGTTAGCGGCTATTGCCCCTAAATCTGGTCCTGCATGTTCTGACATTTTGTCTCCGTTATTGATCTGTTGCTGCAATCGCCGCGATATTCAAAATATCGTTAACCGACGAGCTCATAGTTATAATTTGCACCGATTTCTCGAAACCATCGAGAATTGGCCCTACAACCGTGCAGTTTCCCACTTCTTCCAACAATTTTGTCGCAATGCTGGCCGAATGCAAACCGGGGCAAATTAAAATATTTGCTGGCGCAGTTAAGCGGCAGAAGGGATAGCGCGACATTTTATCTATGTTAAGAGCAACATCGGCCGTCATTTCGCCATCATATTCAAAATCAACTTCCATTTCGTCGAGCAACTCTACAGCGCGTTTGATGCGCGCCGATTCAGTTTTTAGTGCGCTGCCAAAATTTGAGAATGACAAAAACGCCACGCGCGGTTCATAGCCAAGGCCGCGCACCTTATTTGCGGTTTGCAAAGCGATGTTAACCAAATGCTCTGAAGATGAAAGTTCGGAGCAAGCAGTATCAGAAATAAAAATCGTGCGACCTTTAGAAACCACCATCGAGATGCCAAGTACAATTTGGCCTTTTTTATTCTTAATAACTTGCCAAACATCGGTAAGCGATTTGCGATAGCCGCGAGTAAGCCCCGTGATCAACGCATCGCCATCGCCACAAGCCAGCATTGACGCGGCGAAAGTGTTGCGATCGTTTTTCACCATGCGCAAGCAATCAGAGTAAAGCACGCCGTTGCGTTGCAATTTGCTATAAAGGTGATCGGCGAATTTGTTGTTTTCGTCAGAGATTGAGGCGTTGTAAATCTTGATGCCTTCGGGGTTAATGTTGGCTTCTTTCATATTTTCAAGCACACGCTTTTCTTTGCCGATGAGGATTGGCGTGCCATAGCCGTTATCGCGCCACATTGCTGCAACGCGGATAATTTCGGGCTGTTCGCCTTCGGCAAAAATCACGCGCTTTGGCGATCTTTCGAGTTTCTCAAAAATCATGCTGAGGCTGTTGACTGTAGGGTCGCGGCGGGCTTGCAATTGCTTTTTATAAGCGTCCCAATCGGTGATTGGTTTGCGCGCAACACCAGTTGCAACCGCGGCCTTAGCCACTGCAAGCGAGACAACGCTGATTAAACGCGAATCGAAAGGCGTTGGAATTATGTAGTGCTTGCCAAATTTCATGTCGCGTCCGCCATAGGCTTTGCTAACTTCTGCGGGAACATGCTCGCGCGCTAACTCAGCAATGGCGTGGGCTGCGGCGATTTTCATTTCTTCGTTGATGGTAGAAGCGCGCACATCTAAAGCGCCGCGAAAAATATAAGGGAAGCCCATTACGTTATTCACTTGATTCTCATAATCACTACGGCCCGTAGCGACGATGGCATCATCACGCGTAGCATGAACTTCTTCGGGAGTAATTTCTGGATCGGGATTTGCCATGGCAAAAATCACCGGATTCGGCGCCATTAGCTTCACCATCTCGCGAGTTACTGCACCTTTAACCGAAAGCCCCAAAAACACATCGGCGCCCGTCATCGCTTCTGTTAGCGTGCGAGCCTTGGTATCAGCGGCGTGAGCGCTCTTCCATTGGTTCATACCCTCAGTGCGGCCCTTGTAAATTGTGCCTTTTGTATCGCATAAAATTGCGTTATCATGCGGCAAGCCCATCGCCTTCAAAAGCTCTAAACAGGCGATACCAGCGGCTCCGGCGCCATTCACTACAACTTTTATATCTTTAAATTTTTTGCCAGAAATGTGCAAAGCGTTGATAATGCCCGCTGCAGAGATGATCGCCGTGCCGTGTTGGTCATCATGAAAAACAGGAATATCCATTAATTCGCGCAATTTGCTCTCGATGATAAAACACTCGGGAGCCTTTATGTCTTCTAGGTTGATGCCACCCCAAGTTGGCCCTAAATATTTTACGGCATTGATGAATTCATCGGCATCTTCAGTTGCAACTTCAATATCTACAGAATCGATATCGGCGAAGCGCTTGAACAAAACTGATTTGCCTTCCATAACTGGCTTGCCAGCTAGAGCGCCAAGGTTTCCGAGCCCAAGCACCGCCGTGCCGTTTGAAATAACCGCAACATAATTGCCCTTGGAAGTGTAGTCGTAAGCGAGGTCGGGGTTTTTCTGAATTTCAAGGCAAGGCACCGCAACACCCGGAGAATAAGCCAAAGCTAAATCGCGCTGAGTGTTGAGCGGCTTGGTTGCGTGCATGGCAACCTTTCCCGGTTGGCCTTGAACGTGAAACATTAATGCTTCGTTTTCTTTTGAAGTTAGGGTGTTGTTTTGTTTGTTAGTCATACATCTTGATAAATTAATTGAGGGCACGATGTTATTTGTTGAAAATTTAATGTCAAAAAACATTGTTGCGGAGCTGGAGTTTGTGGTTGCAATATGTTGGAAATTGTGTATAATGCGTGGGTGTGGTTAAAACTAGAATAGTTGCTTAGGTTAGTATTTTTTCTAAGTGCTTTTGTATTTAGCGGCTAAGAAATTCAGTTTAATTTAAATTTATACGTAATGCGAAGATCAAAAGGCGAAGTTAATTTTATCAATAGTTTAATTTTTAGCAGTCTACCTGATCTGGTACCTGAAGGGATTTTGTTAAAAAAAGGATCGAAAGCCAGAAGTATTGAATTTTCTCTGTTGCGGGGAGAAAAAGAAGTTTGGTACCAGTTATCCAGAGAAGTTAATGCGGAACGTGATTTAAAAAAACATTTCTCTGAAAGTATTATCAGTACCCATCCTTATATATATAGTTTGCATCAAATTAAGGAAGGGACTTTGCATACAGGCCTTGCATCGGATAAATGGCAAGCTATAGATGATTCTAGTAGTAATTTATTTTATCCACAAGATGGCGCTCGAACAGTAGTTGCGAGAGCTTCTGCACAAAGAATACTTCAATCGCATAGTGATAGAAGGGATGAAAGTGCGAAAGAGTATCAGAATCTTGCCGAGCTAAAAGATGCAGAAAATGGTGATCAGGTTATTTTTGCAGCCTTAAAGGAAAGATTCAGGCGTAATGACAGCATTGGAATAGCAAAAGAAATTAGTGGCGGAAAAGGCGAAACAGAAAGCTATATTATTGAAGATGCGGCTAAAGACCTTGCTTATAAGATGGCTTACGATGGCAAGAATTATCAATATTATGTGGCTCGTCCAGGGGTGGGTGGGTTTGGTGAATGGAAGTCGATACGCAAAGACGCTTTTCCTACGCAAGAGTTTGTGTCTGCGATAAAATCACGAGATCACGCAATATACGAATTTTATGACGAAGCCAATAAGATTAAGGTTGTAAATGTGGATCCTGCGACGAAGGCTGCCTTGCTTTTAGCGCCAGCGGCTACAGCAGCGCCTGCGCCAGCACCCATGCCTGCTGTGCAGTCAGGTCCGATAGCCCCTCTGATACCTCCCGTGCTTCCAGACGCAGCAGTGGCAAGGGAAGGTTACAGGCAAGAAGTTAATAAGTTGGTTTTTCAGAGGCTTCTTACTAGTGACAAGTCTATTTTCTTGAATCAAAAAGACGATATCCAATACATAGAATTTCATATAACTGATCCAAGTGATCCCTCGAAAAAAACTAGCTTGATGATGAGGCATGAAACTGGTGCGGAACGGTTTGTGTTATGTACACGCGACCACAGTGGCAAGAAGTGGCAAGATTGGCAAGAAGGTAGTGGTGTGGATTTTTATGGA
>CAMCAW010000032.1 GCA_945872855.1 Rickettsia typhi
CAAACTCTGCGCGAAGCTTTGGCGCAAAATTTTGCCTTAGGCCAGCAGAGCTTGCTATTCCTCAATCGCCGCGGTTATGCGCCAGTTACGTTATGCAAATCTTGCGGACAAAAAGTGAATTGTTTGAATTGCAGTTCTTATCTGGTGCACCACAAACACTCGCGCCGCGCCATTTGTCATTATTGCGGCCATAATGAAATTTTCTCCCACGATTGCAAATCTTGCGGCGAAAAAGATGCGATAATTAACGTTGGCGTTGGCGTAGAAAAAATTGCCGAAGAAGTGGCGGTCCTTTACCCGCAAGCTCGAATCGCACTTGTCACCAGCGACAATATTGCCAATTTTAAAGATGCCGAAAAAGTTGTGACGCAAATTTTAAACAACGAAATCGATATAATTATTGGCACGCAAATAATCGCCAAAGGTTATGATTTTCCTAACCTCACGCTAGTTGGAATTGTTGATGCCGATAGCGGATTTTATAGCGCAGAATTAAAATCTTCCGAAAAATCATTTCAGCTCTTAAGTCAAGTAATTGGGCGCGCGGGACGCAAAGATTATCACGGAAAAATTTTCATCCAAACATTTAATCCGCAAAATTTTGTCTTCGAAAAAATCATCACAAATGATAAAAAAGGCTTCCTCGATTTTGAAATTGCCAATCGCAAATCTTTAAATATGCCACCATTTACAAAAATGGCCAATTTTGTAATCAGTGCTTTTGAGGAAAGTAAGGCATTAAGTGCAGCGAAAATGCTGGCAGGAAAATTTCCTTTTAACGATGCCATAGAAGTGTTTGGCCCCGCACCAGCGGCAATTTCTCGCCTAAAAAATCGCTATCATTTTCGAGTATTTTTAAAAACCGAAAAAAAAATTAATTTGCAGAAATTAATTTTAGATGTTATGAAAGATCTTGATTTTCCTAGTCAAGTTCGGGTTAAAATCGATATTGACCCGCTTTAGATTTACCAACTTTAAATTACAAAAATATGAAAAATAACGTAGCTACAAAACCAGCGGTAAAGCCGCAAGACGCTTCTTCAAAAGCAAAAGATTCTTCTTTAAAAGACGATTTTGATAGCCTTACTAGCGGCATTCAACGCATCTTAGACCTTGGCGCTGAAGCTCTTGCTGAAGCTGAGAAAAAAACAGAACAAGTAGCAAAAATGGATGCTACTTCTGCTGAATATGCCAGAATAGTTGCAGAAGTAAAAGCTGCTCAAGCTAGAGCTGGCAACGCTTTCAAGCAAGCAGAAGAATTAATCGCATCTGCCAATGAATTATTGCCAAAAAAGAAATAGTTACTGACAAACGTAAAATTTAGCAAAATGACAAAAGAAACTACTGATCAAAATTTTGAGCAAGATGTGTTAAAATCAAGCTTGCCAGTGCTAGTTGATTTTTGGGCGCCATGGTGCGGGCCTTGCCGCCAGCTTGGTCCTATCGTTGACGAAGTCGCAAAAGAAACTGAAGGCACGCTTGCAGTTTTTAAATGCAATATCGATGAAAATCCTGAGGTTCCTTCAAAATTCGGCGTGCGCAGCATTCCTACCATGATGCTTTTTAAAGGCGGAAAATTAGTCGATACTAAAATTGGTTCATTGCCAAAAAGCATGTTACAAGAGTGGATTAAAGCGAATTCGTAAATAATTTGATGAATTAAATTTCGTGAATAATTCGCAAAAAAAGCTCTCCGATTTTTATACCAATAAAAATTTTCTTCTCAAAAAATCTCTCGAACAATTTGCGGAAAAAACAAAATTTTTTCCGCAAATTGGCATCGAGCTAGAATTTTATCTGCTCGATCAAAACTCGCAACACCTTGAAAATCAAGCTCTGATAGAGGATTACATAGATTTGTTGATGCAGATTTTTTTGCAAGATTCAACAATCTATAAAATTGAAAAAGAGCAGGGCGCTTCGCAAATTGAAATAAAAATTGCGCCTCATTCAGATCTTATTCTTCTCTCGCAAAAAGTCGAAAAAATAAAATTTGCGGCAAAAAATTTAGCGCAAAAAAATAATTTAATCGCTTGTTTTGAAGCGCAACCATTTGTTGATGATTGTGGCTCGGCGCTGCAATTTAATTTTTCTTTGCATGATATTGATGGCAAAAATTTATTCGCAGAAAATGACGATGAGCAAAATAAAGCTGAACAAAATCTTTTTGCGAGTCAGAAAAATATTGCAGATGAGAATAAATTAATGATGAGTGCAATTGCCGGAATGCTTGATTCTATTGAGCAGGCAATGATTTTTTACGCACCGCAAGCAAGAGATTATTTGCGTTTTGACCTAGAAATTAACCGCGCGTTGCACAAAAAAGGAAAGTTCACCGCGCCAGTAAATATAAGCTTCGGCGAGAATAATCGCACTGCTGCAATTCGTATCCCACACATAAAAAAATCTCACAATAATTTTTTTTCTGCACAAGAAAAATTAGGAAATCACAGAATAGAATTTCGCGTTGCCACTGCCGATGCAGATCCATTTTTAGCAATCGCATCACTGTTAATTGCAATGCCTCACGCAATCAATAACCAGGCTATTCCGCAAGATTCACAAAAAATTTTTGGCAATGCTTTTGATGTGCAATATTCTCTAAAAGAATTTGCTAAAAATTTACAAATTGCGGAAGAGATTTTTTTTGCAGAAGAAAATTTTATCAGAAAAAATTTTGAGAATTTGTGAGCTCTAAAATAAAGCAATTAGCGCGCCCAGCGATTATCTCCCGAAATTTTATCCACCACATTATTGGGCAGTAAAATATAATAATAGCCGCTTGAAGCCATGCTAGAGGCCTTACTCTCGGCTTCTGCGCCATGGCCGAAGAAAATATCGCCACGCACCACGCCGCGAATTGCCGAGCCAGTATCTTGCGCAATTACCAATTGATTATATTTCTCCTTCGTGCCGTTTTTCTTAAACGAAGTTTCGACCCAGAGCGGCGATCCATAAGGGATCGCGTCGCTATCAACCGCGAGAGAGTGCTCGGGAGTAAGTGGCACGCCTTGTGCGCCAATTACATATTCTGCATCAGAAATTTTGAAGAAAATGTATGAAGCGTTGTAATTCATGGCTTCTGCGGCCTTATCAGGGTTGGCGCGCAACCATTCTTTAATTGTGTCGGCAGAAATTTTATCGCGCGGAATTAAGTTGTTATCTGCAAAATAACCGCCGATAGAAGTGTAGGGCTGGTTATTTTTTGCTGCAAATGAGAGCCTTACAACCGTGCCGTTCGGCAAGGTTACGCGACCAGAACCTTGCACATGCAAGAAAAATAAATCTGCAATATCATCGACATATAAAATCTCTAGATCTTTGTCGCGCAAGGCTCCGTCTTCAATTTCTTTTCTGGTTAAATAAGGCTCGCTGCTTAGATCTTTTGGTTTGGCGTAAATTGGATATTTGTATTTTTCGCTTTTAATTTTGCTGCCGCGCAAATCTGCTTCATAGTATCCGGTGAACAGCCCCTTGCTTTCGCCCGATCTTGTTGCCACTAAAAATGGCTTGAACCAATTCTCGAAAAAATTCTTGATTTGATTATTGCTCATGCCTTTTACTACATTGGCAATTTCGCAAACATCACGAAAATCTCCTGCGTTTATATCGCCAATTTGTGCGCCAATAGAGCGGGTTTGCGGCATTTTTGCTAAATGCTTGCAAGATTGATTGAAGGCCAATAATGCTTTGCGATGGTCGGTGTTTTGCCAATCGGAAAATGATGTAAAATCAACTTGAGTTAGTTTGACATTGCCCTTACCCTTGATGGTTATTTTTGGATAGATGCAGGAAATTGCTGCAAGAAGAAGGATTATTGGCGTTACTTTTTTTAGCATTTTATAGATTTTTGGTAAATTTTATTACAAAAAAATTTATAAAAAGTAAAAATTAAAAAGCTAAATAAATTTTCAATTTGCGGTGCAATAATTTGTCACAAGAAGATTGATGAAGAATTTTTAAAAAACTAAACTCTGTAAATTCTTAAGCACGATCTAAATCTAAAATTTTTTCTAACATAATTAATAAATTACAAATGTCTCTACAATGCGGAATCGTCGGTCTACCTAACGTTGGCAAATCAACTCTTTTTAACGCGCTTACACAAACTGCGGCGGCAGAAGCGGCGAATTATCCATTTTGCACAATCGAGCCCAACATTGGCAAGGTTAGCGTGCCCGATGAACGCTTGCAGCAACTTACAAAAGTTGCAGGTTCGGCGCTAATAATTCCTGCACAAATTGAATTTGTTGATATTGCAGGACTGGTGAAAGGAGCCAGCAAAGGCGAGGGTTTGGGCAATAAATTTTTATCGCACATTCGCGAAGTTGACGCAATTATTAACGTGGTGCGTTGCTTTGAAGATGGCAATATTACTCACGTAGAAAACTCGGTTGATCCTTTGCGCGACATCGAATTAATTCAGATCGAATTAATTTTAGCCGATCTTGAATCGCTAGAAAAACGTCTGCCAAATTTAGAGAAAAAAGCTAAAACTGAAAAAGAATTAGTTGGTCAAGTTGAAATGGCGAAGCAGGTGTTGAAGCTTTTGCAAGAAGGCTTGCCAGCGCGTGCACAAAAAATAAATTCACTCGAAGAAGAGCGCGATTTTAAAATTTTGCAACTCATAACTTCAAAGCCACAATTATTTGTGTGCAACTTAAAAGAGCATGAATTGTCTGGAAACGAACATTCGAAAAAAGTTGAAGAATTTGGCACAAAAAATGGTTATAAAGTTCTAAAAATTTGTGCACAAATAGAGGCGGAAGTAGCGTCTTTAGAGACCGAAGAAGAAAAGGAAGAATTTTTAAATTCTGTAGGATTAAAAGAAACTGGCCTTGCGCAAATTATCAAAAGCTCATATTCAATTTTAAATTTAATTAGCTTTTTTACGGTTGGGCCAAAAGAATGTCACGCATGGATGTTGAAAAAGGGATCTACAGCGCCAAAGGCTGCGGGCGTTATTCACACAGATTTTGAAAAAGGATTTATCCGCGCCGAAACAATTGCTTACAAAGATTATATCGAATTTAACGGCGAAGATGGCTGCAAAAATGTTGGAAAATTAAAGCTAGAAGGTAAGGAATATATTGTTAATGATGGTGATGTTTTTCATTTTAGATTTAATAATTAAATTTCTGAATGTCGTAATTTAATTGCGACATTTTTGCTATCACTCTAATTAACAACCTAAAAAATGTGGCAAGATAGAGCATATGACATAATTTTAATATTGCTGCGACGCCTTTCAGGGCTTGGCCTCGTGATATTCTCATTTGTTACAACTCTTGCGCTTTTTAGTTTTCACTCCGACGATCCTTCCTTCAATTCCATTTCCACCGAAGACCAAATTCACAATTGGATGGGCGAATTTGGCTCGCATATTGCAGATTTACTTTTTCAACTAATTGGCATCTCGGCATTTTTTTTCTGTCTTATTGTTTTTGGCATTGGCAGCAAGATGATGAGCCGCTTCGGTTCTAAGCATTTATTGCCAAAAATAATCATCGCGCCATTTTGTATTTTGTGTTTTGCTACTTTTTTTGCCAGCATGCCACAGCCCGATTGGTGGAACTTCAACAGCTTTGGCGGTGTTAATGGCAGCTTTATTTTGGCGAAAATTTCTTTTATGCCGCACATTGTGACTGCTGTAACGGCGCTGGCTCTAGCTGTTATATTAATTTCT
This sequence comes from Rickettsia typhi, assembly GCA_945872855.1. GTDB lineage: Bacteria > Pseudomonadota > Alphaproteobacteria > Rickettsiales > UBA1997 > CAMCFD01. The sequence continues at coordinate 5,687 of CAMCAW010000032.1, forward strand.
ATTATCATGGAAATTTCTGTAGGTGATTGGATTTATTTCTTGCGCTACAGCTTTATTGTGATGCGTTTGGTGGCAGAAAAATTGGTGAAATTTGTTAAGAATATTTTTGCTCATGATGTAAAATTTTTGCCACGCAAAGTTTATAATGGCGAGCAAGTTGCAATACCAAGAGGGCTAGAGGCTGTTGAGGAGGAAGATGATTCTGAAAAATTTCCGCAGCAGCAAGATGAAGAGGAAGAAGGCGAGGAAGCGGAGGAGGAAACGCGCGAATCTCTCAAAGAAAAACTAAAAAAAGTTAGTAAAGTAATTGTTAAAAAAACTGGCAAATCAAAATATCGTTTACCGCTGGCAGAGCTACTCGTAGACCGCTCTGCAGAAAATAAAGACAAAAAAATTAGTCAAGCTTCAATCGATGCGCAATCAAAAATGCTTACCAAGGTGATGGAAGATTTTGGTGTTTATGGAGCTTCGCTGGGCGCAAAATTGGGGCCTGTTGTTACATTGCACGAATTTGAACCGGCCGCTGGCACCAAGGCTTCGCGGGTTATTGGATTATCTGATGACATTGCGCGCTCGATGAGTGCGGTTTCTGCGCGCATCGCACCCGTTACAGGAAAAACCACCATCGGCATCGAGCTGCCCAACTCTAAGCGCGAGATGATTTTTCTGCGCGAGATGATTGAGTCGAAAGAATATAAGTTCTCGCAAAGTTTGCTGCCGATAATTCTTGGTAAAGATATTAGCGGCGAGCCAATTGTTGCCGATCTCGCAAAAATGCCGCACCTTCTCATCGCAGGAACGACGGGCTCGGGCAAGTCTGTTGGCCTTAACGTGATGATTCTCTCGCTGCTTTATAAATTGCGCCCCGATGAATGTAAATTTATCATGATCGACCCGAAAATGTTGGAGCTTTCGGTTTATGATGGCATTCCGCACCTACTTGCGCCTGTTGTTACCGAGCCGGGCAAAGCTGTCATCGCGCTAAAATGGGTGACGACCGAAATGGAAGATCGCTATCGCCTAATGTCGAGTTTTGGCGTGCGCAACCTGATGGGATATAACGAGAAGGTCGATCAAGCGATTGTTTCGGGGCAAAAACTTAGCCGCAAAGTGCAAACGGGATATAACCCTGAAAACGGCAAACCGATCATCGAGGAGATAGAATTTGAGCCGAAGCGCCTGCCGTTTATTGTGGTGATTGTAGATGAAATGGCCGATTTAATGTTGGTGGCGGGCAAGGAAATCGAAAATTCGGTGCAGCGCTTGGCACAGATGGCGCGGGCTGCGGGCATTCATATTATCATGGCGACGCAACGGCCTTCGGTTGATGTAATTACGGGCGTGATTAAGGCTAACTTTCCGACGCGAATTAGTTTTCAGGTTACGTCGCGCATTGATAGCCGCACAATTCTTGGCACGCAAGGCGCCGAGCAGCTTCTTGGGCAGGGCGACATGATTTATATGTCGGGCGGCAGCAAGATGATTCGCGTTCATGGGCCGTTTTGTTCGGATATGGAGATTGAGAAAATCGTGAATTTTATTAAGGATCAAGATTTGAGCGAGTTTGATGAAGGCGGTGGGATTAATTTTGAAGCGGCGGTGGCGCAGCAAGATGCGGGCGACGATGAAGATAGCGAAGATGGTTCGGATAACGATCTCTACAAAAAAGCCGTGCTAATTGTGCGTCGCGATAAAAAGCCGTCAATCAGCTATGTGCAGCGCCAGTTGCGCATTGGCTATAACCGCGCCGCGATCTTGATTGAGAAGATGGAAGCGGAGGGCGTGGTGAGCGCTCCGGGAATTTCGGGGAAGAGAGAAGTGTTGGAGGGTTAGGGTTTTTCTGTCGCGCTCACTATACTTGTAACTTAGTTTAATGTTCTTTATAATGGTCCTTAATTTATCTAAGGAGTCTTATATTAGGCATTAATTTATGGTTATCAGAAATATATGAAGAATAAATTTGAGTTACCCATCCCCATCACAAAAGCTTTGCATAAAATGGGACAAGATATTAGCGATGCGCGCCGTCGCCGTCGTATAGATATGAAGTTAATGGCTGAGCGCGCAGGAATCTCGCGCAGCACATTAACAAAAATTGAAAAAGGCGACCCCACAACTTCTTTTGGAAATTATGCGACAGTATTATTCGCGCTAGGCATGACGGCCCGCATCAGCGATTTAGTTGATGCTAATCACGATCTAACCGGGCGCCAACTTGAGGAAGAAAATTTACCTAAACGTATTCGCATAAAAACAAAAAAGAAGAAGTGATGAGTAGAGAAATTTTTGTATATATTTCTATAGAGGATAAAAATATTCTTGTTGGCAAGCTATGGTGTCGTTCTAAAAAAGGCAAAGAAAGCGCATCTTTTGAATATGAAAAAACTTGGCTTTCGCATCCTGAAAAATTTGCTCTTGAGCCCGCTTTAAAATTGACTGAAGGTGTTTTTCATACTCCGATAGATCAAAGTGTTTTTGGTGCAATCGGCGATTCAGCGCCTGACCGTTGGGGAAGAGTTCTGATGCGTCGCTTAGAATCTCGGCGCGCAAAAAGTGCAAAAGAAACTGCGCGCACCCTTGTAGAAGCAGATTATTTGCTTGGCGTAAATGATGAATTACGTCAAGGTGCGCTGCGATTTTCTGAAAAAATTGATGGTGAATTCTTAAGCCTGAAGGAAAAAAAATCTGTGCCACCGCTCGTTGACTTGTCTAAGTTGCTCGCGGCATCAGAGCGAGTTATTGACGATAAAGAAAGTCTAGAAGATCTGAAATTACTTTTAGCTCCCGGATCTTCACTCGGTGGTGCGCGTCCAAAAGCGTCTGTTCTAGATCGCAAAGGCAATCTTTCAATCGCAAAATTTCCTCGAAAAGATGATAATTTTGAAATTGAAAAATGGGAAGCGGTCGCGTTAACTCTCGCAAAAAAATCTGGCATAATTACGCCATCTTGGAATTTAGAAAAAATTGGCAGAAAGCCAATATTGATCGTTAAGCGTTTTGACCGAATTGGTAAAACTCGCATACCATTTCTTTCGGCAATGAGTATGTTGCAAGCAAAAGATAACGAGCAGCACAGTTACCTTGAAATAGTTGATGCTCTAGCGCAATTTGGCGCCTCTCCCGAAGAAGATATGAAGCAATTATGGCGCCGCATTGTGTTTAGTGTGTTGATCTCAAATACTGATGACCATTTGCGTAATCATGGGTTTCTTTATGAAAGCCAAAAGGGCTGGCGTCTTTCTCCTGCTTACGATTTAAATCCAACATCAACAGAAATTAAGTCGCGCATCTTAACAACCTCAATTGACGCCAATGATAATTCGGCGTCACTTGAATTAGCATTGTCGGTTGCTGGTAATTTTAGATTAGCAAAAGATGAGGCGAATAAAATTATCAAAGAAGTTGCGAATGCGGTTTTTGGTTGGAGAGAGGTGGCTAAGAATTTCGATATAACTAAGAAAGAAATAGATCGTATGGCTTCAGCTTTTGAGCATGAAGATTTTGAAATGGCGAAGAAGGTTTGATCTTGATTGAGAAGATGGAAGCGGAGGGCGTGGTGAGCGCTCCGAGAATTTCGGGGAAGAGAGAGGTGCTGGAGGGTTAGGCGGTGCTGCTGCCTCCTCTTCCGCTTAATGATAACCCGTGTTCTTTTTTGAAGGCCCTTGTTGCTGTTATTGGTGCTTCGGGGTTGTAACTTGGGACTTTCGTCTTGCGCAACCTTTCCAGAGACCTATCTATGCCGTCTTGCTTGCGCTCGATTTCTAAGCCAACAGTATTAGTAGGGTCATTAATAAGTGGACTCTTATTGATAAGAGCAGCCAGATTCCGACTTTTCCGTCCTTCCTCTTCGGATTTTCTTGGGTCTGAGGCATCTTGTTGCGCTTTTGTATTAGCTGCTGCAGCACTATCAACAGCTTTTTGAGTAAAAGTTCCTTTATAGTAACCTTGCGCAATATCATTATGGGGGGCGTTATTACTAGCGCCATCAACAGTGACATATTCGTCTTCTTGATTTAAATATACTTCTAAGCGATCTTCGGGCAATGTCGACAATATGTAACTACCATCCTTATCTTTAGCTCCAGTGCTAATAGCAGAAATCTTAAATGCGTAACCTGCCGGAAACCTACACTTACTCAAATCGCAATTAGCAAACATAATCGTATCCAAAACATCAGGATGAATCTCGCTAAAATCAACCTCTAGCACGCAATTATTAAAATTCATGCCCGTCATATAATCGCCGGGGCGGAAATTTGGATTTCCAGATCGAGTTTTATCATCGCTAGGCACAGTGAGATTATAGGGATCGCCAGCAATCGCAGGAAACATTTTCTTATCAGAGCCGGGCACATCAACCAACCTCAACCCAGAAAACGATGCATAGCTCAGCCCAGAAGGCGGCATCCTTTCCTCTTTCCCACCTATAGTGATATAAGTTTTTGGCACGTCTCTTTCAATCTTCTTTCCATTAATAACTGGATATTCCGTTACAAGTTCTGCGCGAAAGCTAAGCGTGTCTGAGGTTAGGGTAACTCTATTATTCTTATCTGCCGTTGCAGCCTTAGGAGTGTAAGTTCCGCTATTTATATCAGATACCGCTTGATCAACTTGAGCCTTTAATTCCGCAAGCGTTTTCGGCTTTGAAGGAATAGCATTAGGAAGCCCAGCATTCTGTTGCGCCGCCAATAAAAGATTCCCCTTCGAAAGCGCAAAAGGAGTAGAGCCCGTAGGGTCTTTCGCAACTATCGTGGTGATTGCTGAAGTTACTCTTGCCTCGTGCTGGGCTTTTTTATCAAGCCCTGTTTTCTCAGCAAGAATATCAGTATGAAGAATCTTCTTTAACTCTTGTTTGCGAGCTTCTAGCGCAGCTATATTTGTCGCATCCATTGCAACTGGGCGTCTATCAACAGGAGCCAGAACTGGTGGTTTGACTCTCGCAGGAACTGTCCTTCTCCATATATCATTATTAGCAGATGGAGTAGTGGTGGCAGCGGGTGTATTCGTCACCCATGTTCCGTGAATATGTTTTATAATATCATCAACAGATTTGTTTTCATCAATCAGCCCATCAATTGCTGCGATAATATCATCAACTTTAGAGAGATGCTCTTTATCAATCTCGCGAAATTCAATATTATCAACCTTAGCAGCTCTTGCTGCTAAATATTGCATAGCAATCGCAAATTCTGGTGCGATATTATTTTTTTTGTCAGGTAATCCAGTTTCTATTTTGCATGGCAGGCCTTTGAAATCAGCTATTTCTTTAGCTAATATAAAACCCGCATGATGGTCACTGAATAAGGCCTTGATGGTTTTTATTGTATCCTCGCCAAACTGCGCTGGTGCGCCTGCGGCTGCAGTTGTTATAGGGTCTACCGCAATCGCCAATTCGTTAAATTTTATAGGAACTCTTCTCGGCGTTATGATGGTTAAAGGATCAACCCCACCAGGAGGGTTCTTGCCAGCAACAGTGTCTTCGTAGAATTTAGCGATATTGGCCCATTTTTCGTTATCTGAAGTTGACGTAATATCGCCATCAGGCATGAATCTTGGGTCAAAATCAAAGTCTCTTACATGGCCAATGGAGGCGGTTGGTGTTGGAGTTGTTCCATCTTCGCCTCTAACGTTCTCATTACCTGTCGCATTGGCATAATCGTTGCGTGCTATAAGAGTTGCTACTGCCGCAGTAGTTGATAAATAAGATTTTCTTTCCTCTTGCCCAAAACCTTTGTCATAAGCAAATGTGTCGCCACCATATTGTTTAGGGTTAGTAAAGCTAACCTGAAATACCATTTGCTTAGTTTCTTCAGATCCCCATTCGCTTAAGCGAGAGCTGGCTGTTGCTATGGGTTTTGATGTGGCAGGCACTATAGCGCCATAGGCTGCGGGATTGTATGTTTTATTCTTATAAAGGTCGATATTGGCGCTATTAAGTGCCTTTTGCACGGCAGCTTTAGCTTCTTCATCAGAAGTTTGTCGAGTAAGCCATGCCTTCTTCGCTGCTCCAATAACAGTAAGGTGCGTGTTGTCTGTATTTGAAGGAAGAGATATTTTACCACCGTCGCCTATTCCAGTTTTAGCTTCAGCATCCGGGGCTTTTGTAGCCTTATCTTGCAACACTGAAAGACAATCAGGCGACAGTATATTGAGTGCTGGCCAGTGGCCATTGTCATATGCTGTTAGTGAACTTGCGGTATTATTTATTATTGTGCAAGCCTCTTCAAGCTTCGCAAAGCATTCTTTCTTGTCTGTATCCTTATCCTTGGCTTTACTACTTTTATACAAATTATATACACTCCGAATCAAATTATCTTGATCAGATTTCGTAGTGCCAGCCAGAACCCTCTTACCACCATCAGTTAACCACATTAGAGACTCAACAAATTTCTCGAAACGAGCTGCGCGATTAACGGAAGTTTCTTCTTCAGCAGATTTCTCGTCTTCAGCAGTAGCAGCTATACCATCGCCAAGAAGTGTTCTAATGAACAGAATTGGAACACCATCACCTACAACATTTGAAATTAACGGATCTGTGCCATTTTCTACAATTAGTGTGATATATTTATTCGCAGTAGTGATATATTCTTTACAAAAACTAGCGTCACTCACAAGTTCCGCGCAAACCGCTTCTTTTGTGGTTTCGGTAATGTTGGTGTTTGATGCGGCGCAAGGAAATGTGAATTTATCGGAGTGGTGATAGGTATCTGCATCTACAAAGTTATCCACGGTTAATGCGTCAACTTTTGCAATATGCTTCAGCCCTTCTTTTATCTCCCGCGCAACAACCTTCGCTTTTGCCGCATTTAACGCAGCTTCATCCACATTAGGTAATGCTGTAGGAACTGTAAATTTTGGAGCGGCCGCTGGTTTTGCGGCAGCAGGTGCAGGCGTCACTGTTGTTGTTTTGCCGCGCTCTATAACATCATCTAACTGCTCACCAATAATTTTCCAAAACTTAATCGACGTATCATTTTTCGTTACACTATTTTTCTTTAAATCATTAACTAAAAAATTATTCAAAGCTTTTGCTTTTTGAATAATTTCAGCAGCTTCTGGATCTCCCTCTAGATAACCATCTTCAAACAAGTGCATTGCACTTCTCATTATTCGAGAAAGTCTATGATCGTTATGATTCTCTTTCTGCAGCCACGGTCTATTTTTATCAAAAGGGCTTTTGAAAGAAATTTCATTACTCGCTTCATCAAGCTTTAACTCATAAAAATCCATCATCAAATTAAAAGAATCTATGAATCTTCGCTTGAACCCAGAATGTTGGCGTATTATTGCGCAAAGATCACTATCTTTTTCTAGAAAAAAATCCGTGCCGCTAGCTTTTCCATTCTTGCTTCCATCTTTGTAGTTTATTGCTGGAAGAGGGAACAAATATTGAATGTAGTCATGTTTTTTTTCAAGGCCTGCCTCATCTGTATCAACAGAACCAGCTTTCATGGTTGCTTCGTATTTTGCCTTAAGTTCTTCGAAAGAAAAGCCATCAGCTTTTTTATTTTTTACTTCTTTAGTAAAAAAATAGAATAAATTACTTTGGTCCGATTCAAGCTTTCTAATACGATCAAGAAAAAGTTCATCCTCTTGCGTTATTTTGTCCTGTTTTAATTTTGTTAATTCACCCTCTAAGTTTTTATGAGCAGCTCCTGCTCCTTCAATCTGTGTTTTAATTGAATTTTCCAAGCACTCTTTCTCAATCTTTTTTGCGGGAGTAAGACATATCTTTTTTGCATCTTCCGCAGTAAGCAAGCCTTCTTTTATAGCGCTTTTAATGGCATTTTGTAAGCTAACAACCGCTATATCACAATATTTTGGAAATTCTAAATTTCCTAAATAGATGCCACCAGAAATAAGGGGAAGTCTAAGAGCTAAATCTTTACTAGCAGAACCGCGCCAAGCCTTGATTGAATTTAGAAATGTAGTTTCTAGATCTTGCGAAAATCTTGCTATTTGCGCTGTATCATCTTTTTTACCAAAGTAACGAGGCCCTACCGCATGTATTATGTTTATGCCTTTTTCGGCAAGCGTATTATTATAAATTGCTTCTAGAGGCGACAGGTTAAAGCCTTTTCCAGTGGTTTTTTTGGATTCGAAATCTGCACTAGATATTGGTCTTCCATAAGGAAAATTGTCTCTAAGAGCGGGATATCGTGTATATATTTCTGTATAAATGGCCCCAGATGCGCCATCGCCAGTCATTGCTCCAAGGCCGGGAAATGCTGATCCTGCTGGATCTACAATAATAGAATCCTTATCACTGAAGTATCGCATTACTCCTATTGCAGTGTCTTTTTCAAAAGAGGAATCTAATGTAAATAGCTGAGTTTTTGATGCAACTGCATCTTTAGATGCTGCCTTTTTTTTGTCTATAACTTCCTGTGCTATTTTTTCTGCAAATTTAAATTGTTTAGCAACTTCTTTGCTCAAATTTTTTTCTATGCATAAGTTGAATATTTCTTCAATCTTAGCTTCTGTAGAGTAGCCCTCTCTTGCAATGATATTTATTCTTGGTAATAGATCCTTTATAAAAGTATTAACATCTTCATTTGTTGTTGGGGAAGTTTTTCTTTTCCCATTATGTTCAAGATCTGCATTCGAAAAAACAATATCAACCCCAGCTTCTGCTGCAGCTAAAGTCTGCATTGCAAGAGAAAGGTAGGGATCGTTTTTAAAAAATCCCGCACCCCAAAGGCCAGAGCGAATTTTAACATTGCTCTTTCCATCTTGAAGCGCCTGCTCTTTGCATAATTTAAATCCGTTATAGGCAGTAAAAAAAAGATATTGTGCAGTTTGCGGATTATTTACTGCGGGTCGACCATTTTTCCCATCAAGCTTGGGAGTCGCCATTGCAAGTTCGATAAACTCTTGAACATTTTTTGTAGAGTCTTTAAATTGCATCCCCTGAATTAAAAGCGGCCTTCCGGGAGATAGTTCTCCTTTGTCATCCACTAGATCATGAGATCCTAATGATAAATCTAGTTTTTGATTCGTTTGTTGATGCAGGTATGCTAAAGCAAGGGAGGCTTTTGATTTTAAGGCCTTTCCTTCTTCTTGTGAGCCGTGTCCTTTTTCCAAAGCAGCGCCACCATAATTTTGACGGTTACCAAAATTTACATCAACTAGCAAAGTAGATGCGTCGTCTTTTTCTTTTTCTTTGTCTTCTTCTTCAAACAATACCATATCATCTGACTTGGCATAAGTGTCTAAAGGAGTGCTTTTTGCTAGAAGTATTTTTTGTTCTTGAGCGGTAAGTTCTTTTGCTTTTTTGATGGTAACGCCTTGGGTTATATCTGCACCAAGGTTTTGTAACGGAGCTTGAGCTAGTAAGGCACTAACAGCAAAATCCGTGCTGTTGCTATCAAAATTATGATAGTATTTGCATTGAGGGCCTGCTCCAGTAGCGGCATTGATAGTAGTAGCTTCTTTGTAGGCTGCTTCCAATGTTGATTGCGATATCGCAATTTCCTCTCCACTGTTAAGACTTGTAGAATATGAAGCTAAACCACCTTCTTTTTTGTCTGTAATAAGAGTCTTTGCTGCAACTACTGCAGCTTCTAACCCTGCCTTAGCTTCCGGTTCTTTAGGTGGATTCGGAGTATTTCCATGAAGTTTGCCAATTGCTTCAAAGACATATGATTGTCTAGCACTATCTAAACCTTTAAAATCTCCGGCTTTGAAAAATATTCTGCCACCAGTTTTAGCATAATCGATTAGTGGCTTAAGTTGTTGATCTATCAATTTCTTGAAGGCCGCTAGAGATTCTGCGTCCAGTTTGTTATATCGTGAGCCTTCGTCAAGATTTCCTGTGATAGAATAGGTGTTTTTATCTAGAGCTGGAGTTTCTATTTTGGCTCCAGTTATAAAAATAGCGTTCTTAATCCCCTCCTTCTCTTCATCACCTAAAATAATCCCGTCATCATACAAATTCAGAGAACCGGTCATTGAATTCAATAAATCTTTCAACTTTTTATCTGTTGCAGCAGTTGCAGCAGTTGCAGCAGTTGCAGCAGTTGCCGCCCCGGGAACACTTACTGCGCCAAGTGCTAATTTAGCCTGATTAAGTTTTTCAAGATTATTTTTTTTTGCGTCCACAGCGGCCTGACTATAAAGCAAGGTAGAAAATTGCCATTCTATGGATTGAATAGTTGCTTGTGCTAGTGGAGGAGCTGAGATTGTTATGGTGGGATTAAATTTAGAAGCAAGATTTAGTACTGTAGAGGGAATTTTGTCGCTAAATTTCTTTATTCCGCCCTCGAGTGCGATATTATTAACACCAGCTTTAGAAGATGGATCTCTAAAGCCAATAAGTTTTCCCGTCGCAGCATCTTTTACTTCTAGTTTTTGTAATTCTATAAAAGCTTGTCTTATTATTTGCCCTTGGAAATTTGCTCCTGTATTGGTGGCTTCATTGCATCCCCAAAAGGTATCTCTGCTCCCGCAACTTTCGATAAAATCAAGATTTTGGGGATTGTTACTGCAAGCTGCCATCATCTTCTCATATAAAGCTCGATCTTGAGAAAATTTCATTACGGCCAAGTTAAGCATTAGCGTAGCAGAAAAGTTTTTAAACTCCGTCGTATAATCTGTGTTAGTCACTAGGCCTGTTGCAGGGTTTCGAACAAGCTCACCACGTAGTTGATCATTGCCGTAGAATTGTTGAATTATTGCTTGATTAGTTGGGCTGTTCCAAGCTGTTTGCATCTCCTGCGAAAGAGTAGCTGCTGCAGAGCTAAGTTGACGACCTGTGATATCAAGTAATCTTCCTCCAAAAGCAACCTTCATCATCTGATAGAAAGCTTCCAAGCTTGGGGCTTCAACTATTTTGCCTGGCGACACTTCCATTTTTATTATAGAAGGAGCGGTATTGGCAAATATTGCATTTGCTTCGTTTTCTCTGTTGTAGGGTATTCTTATTTTAGTCGTTACTGGAGCCATAAGCTTTTTAGTCTTTGAAGATTTAAAATTCAGATAATAGAGCCACTATACCAAAATTTTCATCAAACCGCAAGCAATTTTTCAATCACCGCAAAGGCTGCGGCAATTTTATTATTTTGCGATTGAACAAAAAGCAGGCGTTGATTGGCTTGAAGCTTGATTTTATTAGCGCTGGCAAAAACCATTTGCAACAATTTTTCAGGCTGCTTGAACTGGTTGTTATGGAAGGCGACGGTGATCCCGTCTTTATTGGCCTCCAATTTCTCAATTCCCAAAACTTGGCATTGATATTTGATGCGACTCACTTGCATAAGGTTAAGAATCTCCTCAGGCGTAGGGCCGAAGCGGTCTTGCAGCTCGCTTAGAAGTTGTTCTTGTTGCTCTTCGCTCTTAATATTGGCGATTTTTTTATAGAAAGACATACGTAGCGAGAGGTCTTGCATGTAGGATTCGGGGATTAATAGCGAGATTCCTAGCTTGATATGCGGGGTGAAATCGCTGTCGGGTTCATCTTGTGCTGGCGCTTCAGCATTGCTTCTGCGAGGTTCTGCCATTTCACCCTTCATCCGCTCAATCTCCTCCACTAACATCTGCTGATACAGCTCTGCGCCTGTCTCGCGGATATGCCCCGATTGCTCATCGCCAAGCAAATCGCCGCTTCCACGAATATCCATGTCGTGCGAGGCAATGGTGAAGCCAACTCCGAGGTCATCGAGATGCTGCATCACCTCCAATTTTTTCTTCGCCTCCTTATTCAGCTTTTTTGGGCTGAGCATAAAATAGGCATAGCCCCGCGTCTTTCCACGCCCCACGCGGCCGCGCAATTGGTAGAGTTGCGACAACCCAAACATCTCAGCGCGATAAATAATCATCGTGTTGGCGCTAGCAATATCAATGCCCGACTCGATAATTGTGGTAGAAAGTAATACATCGATTTTGCCGTCGTAAAAGTCGTTCATGATTTTATCAAGCTCGCTTGGAGCCATCTGGCCGTGGGCGTGGGTGATTTTTACCTCGGGCAATAATTTGCGCAAACGATCTTCCATTTCGCGAATATCGCTAACGCGCGGCACCACAAAAAACACCTTGCCGCTGCGCTGATATTCGCGCATGATGGCCTCGCGCACAATCACCGAATCATATGGCATAACGAAATTCCTTACGGCCAAGCGGTCTAGCGGCGGTGTGGCGATGAGGCTTAAATCTTTTACGCCCGTGAGCGACATTTGCAAAGTGCGGGGAATCGGCGTGGCTGAAAGGGTGAGGAGGTGGACTTCGTTTTTCAATTCCTTCATGCGCTCTTTTTGCGCGACGCCAAAATGTTGCTCCTCATCAATAATTACGAGCGCAAGATTTTTAAACTTGATGTTTTTGTTGAGCAGAGCATGCGTGCCGATAACAATATCAACGCTTCCCGCCTCGAGTTCTTGTTTTGTTTTTTTGCTGTCGGCGCTGGTAATAAGGCGCGAGAGCTGTTTTATTTTTATACCAGTGCCTTCAAAACGCTTGGTGAAGCTATGAAAATGCTGGCGGCAGAGCAGGGTGGTGGGGGTGATTATGGCGATTTG
>CAMCAW010000033.1 GCA_945872855.1 Rickettsia typhi
CTCATCAAGCGTTGAAATATTTAACGCCTTCGCAGGTTTTTTTTGGGGATAAATTACGAAAAAAAGAGTTGGTTTTTTAGGGGATTTTTTGAAGGGAAAGAGTCTAGCTGAATTTTAGGAAAGTGGTTTGATGGAGGGGTGCACTATAATAGTTCGCAAAAATCTTCAAAAAACGATCAACTTTTACAAAAAGCTAACGCTTGTTAATTTTATTTTAATCATTATATTTGCAGGGCTTTAGTCGCAAGACCAAAGATATGGCGATAAATGTAATCTAAAATAGATGGACATGGACTCGGGGGCAGTACCCGACACCTCCACCAGCACTACTTACATATGGGGGTGACTTAACTTCGACATGCATAATAAAAAGATTGATTTCGCTCAACTGAGATACTGTTGGCTTTAGAGGTGCAAGCTTCGAGGGCATCCGTTCAAAAACAATAAATGCAAACGATAACTTTGCTAATGATAATGTTGAATTTACCACAGTGGCAGTAGCTGCTTAGTATAAGTAACATTATCGGGGTTTGCCGGTTTTCCTGTCAACAGAAAAACCGGCATTTTATTTGGGCCAAAATTTTATCAAGATCTCCCGAAATGCGCTAACGGCGCTTGCAAACGCAGTAAAAGTGCACAATTTATGAAACTAGGTTTCGGTTGGGCACCCCAGCGTTTGCGTAAGCGCGCCGTCCCCCATGGGGGATTTAGGGGGTAAAATATCTCACATGCAAGATCTAATTGGTTACGACGAAATCATCGAAAACTCAATGCGCTCAGTTATCTACGAGACTCTCAAAAAAATTGAGAAAACCGGATTACTTGGCAAGCATTATTTTGTTCTCACATTTCTAACAAATTTTCCGGGCATTGTTTTGCCAAAATCTCTCAAAGATAAATATTCGGATGAGATAACAATTGTGATGCAGCATCAATATAAAAGCCTCGTTGTTGAGCATGAATTATTCAAGGTTTCTCTAAGCTTCGCGGGCAAATATGAGAAGTTAGTTGTGCCTTATCGCGCCATCACATCTTTCGCCGATCCCTCAATGAATTTTGGTTTAAAATTCAGTGTTAATTACGATGATTTAGAAGGCGACGATCTTAAAAATTCTGCTAATCACGCCAATAAAAATGAAACCAAGGTCAAAAAGTCAGAGGTTGATTTATCAGCTAAAGTCGTGTCTCTAGACGCATTTAGAAAAAACAAAAACGACAATAATCAAGTATGATTTTCATTTTTCAGCTTTTATTTTTGGTAGCCACTTATTTCATTTGCGCCATTCCATTTGGCCTTGTTATAACGAAAGCTTTTTTGAGGCGAGATATTCGGGAGAGTGGTTCGGGCAATATTGGCGCCACAAATGTGACGCGCATTGGCGGCAAAAAACTTGGCGCTCTAACATTGGTCTTAGATGGCGCTAAAGGTGCGCTGATGTTGATTGTGGCACGCTTTCTTTTTAACGATGTTGCGCATTTGCATTTGTTTTTGGTGATTGTCGCGATCGTTGCGGTTCTAGCTCATGTCTATCCAATCTATCTCAATTTTAAAGGCGGAAAAGGCGTTGCAACGGCTCTGGCTGTGCTTCTAGCTCTTGATCCAATTGTTGGCTTGGTTAGTGTAATTATGTGGATTGCGTGTTTTTTAATCTTTCGCATTTCAGCGCTGGCTTCGCTTGTGGCGGTCTTCTCTTCATTGGCGGTTTCGCTATATTTTGATGCGCCACCGAGCGAAATTTTTCTTTGCGCATTCCTGTTTGCTTTAATAACAATTAGACACAAAGAAAACATTGCGCGAATGATTGCGGGCCAAGAAAAAAAGATGTAAGTTATGATGATTTCAGCAAAAGATAAACTGATTCTAGCCCTTGATGCGCCTGATTTGGCGTCGGCTAAGCAAATTGTTGAAACGCTTGGCGACGAAGTAAATTTTTACAAAATTGGCCTCGAGATGATGATGAGTGGCTCTTATTTTGAGATGATCGAATTTTTAAAATCAAAAAATAAAAAAATTTTCGCCGATTTAAAATTATATGATATCCCTGAAACCGTTGCTAGAGCGGTTCGCAACCTTGCGCAATATGAAGTTGATCTAGTAACAATTCATACTGCAAATTATGAGATGATGGCTAGAGCCGCAGAAAATAAGGGCAAAACGCAGATTTTGGCGGTGACGGTTCTCACAAGTTTAGCGCAAAATGATTTAGGCGAAATGGGTTTTGATGCTCAATTTTCTGTCGAAGAATTAGTGATAAAAAAGGCTGCGCTTGCTTTAAAAGCGGGGGTTGACGGCGTTGTTGCTTCGGCGCTAGAAGCAAAAAAATTGCGCGAAAAATTAGGAGATAATTTTTTAATTGTAACTCCGGGAATTCGTTTAGAAGCAAATGATGATGATCAAAAAAGAACAGTGGGAGTTGCAGAGGCTTTGCAATATGGAGCCAGTTATTTAGTGGTTGGAAGGCCGATAACTAAAAGTAAAAATCCGCGCGAAACAGCAAGAAAAATTAATGAAATTATTTCCAAAAATAGTAATTATCACACTAATTAAATTTATTGATGAATTTAAAAAATCTCCTTTCGCAAGTTAAAACTGAATTTACTGTTAAGCAAGACATAGAGCGGCTTGGCGAGGTGTTGATTTCTGATCTAGTCATCGATTCACGAAAAATTCTTACAGAAAAACCAGCGATATTTTTTGCCCTTGATGGCAAAACAAAAAATGGCACCGATTTTATTGCAAGTGCTGTGGCGCAAGGCGCGAAGGTGGTTGTAGCTAAAGTTTTTTGTGACGATCCCGCAGTTATTTCTATCAAAACCGAACATCCATTTCAACTGCTGGTTGAATGTTTGAAGGCATTTTATGTGCCGCTTCCAACCAATATCTATGCGGTGACGGGCACTAATGGCAAAACTTCCACCGTTGAATTTATCAGGCAAATTTTAAATTTTTTGGGCAAAAAATCTGCTTCAATTGGCACGCTAGGAATTATTTGCGATGAGGCCGTGAAGCCGCAGCTAGAGAGCTTCGATCTCACTACGCCAGATATTGTTTCTTTATATAAAAATCTTTTTATTCTGCGCGAAAATGGTATAAACGATGTGGCAATTGAAGTTAGTTCGATAGGTCTTGAGCAGGCTAGAATAGCGGGCTTGAAGATTGCTGTTGCGGGCTTTACTAATTTCACTCAAGACCATCTCGACTATCACAAAACGATGGAAGAATATTTTTTAAGCAAGATGTTATTATTTGAGGCAGCGATGGAAAGTGCCTCGCCTGTAGTGTTGAACGCTGATATTGCCGAATTTGCGCGAATAAAAAAAATGTGCGAGGCCAAAAAGCATTTCATTTTAGATTATGGATTTAAAGCGAGTGGCTTAAAAATTCTTGCAATTAATCAGAAAGATTCTGGACAGGCGATTGAATTTGCGTGTGGCGAAAAAAAATATCAAACAATATTAAATATTACTGGAGAATTTCAGGTTTATAATAGCTTATGCGCCCTAGGAATGGTTATGGCTAGGCATTATTTAGATGAAGAAAATTTAACGGCATTATTACAAAAATTTTCTGAGTTAAGCCCAGCTAGTGGACGCATGCAAAAGGTGGCGGCTTTGTCAAATAAGGCGCAAGTTTTTATCGATTTCGCGCATTCGCCAGACGCACTAGAAAATGTTTTAAAATTAGCGCGAAGCTTAGTATATATGGGCGCGCAGGCTATTGCAAGCTCCTCGATGTCAAATAATGTGGTTGCTAAAAATTCTGCAAATGCTGCAGCAAAAAATATTGCGCCACGCCTAATAATTTTATTCGGTTGCGGTGGAGATCGCGATAATAAAAAGCGCGCAATAATGGGCGAGGTGGCGTCGCGCCTAGCTGATTTGGTTATTGTAACCGATGATAATCCGCGCACAGAAGATGCAGCGGCGATCAGAAAAGAAATTCTAACAGCTTGCAATCTAGCCAAGACCATTGAAATTGCTGATCGCAAAGAGGCAATAAAACAAGCGCTAAAAATGTTGCAAGCTGGCGACATCTTGATTTTAGCGGGCAAAGGCCATGAAAAATATCAAATTATCGGCAATAAAAAATTTGAATTTGACGAAGAATTAATAGTTAAAGAATCTTTACATTAAGCATAAAACGCTTTCAAAAAATAAATTGCGAACCTAATTCGTAAGGGCTAAAAAATTATGAAGTGATATGTGTAGTGAATATGAGCCGCTTAGCGGCAGCAGGCTGTAGGCCCATATTCACTACACATATCACTTCATAATTTTTTAGTTGCTACTCAAGAAATAAAAAAACAACCAAACTTAAAAAATGAAACATCTCTCATATAAAAAACAAAATAAAAACAACGAAATTTTTTTAGAAAATACAGCAATCACAAACGTTGCCAAGCAAGTAAAAACACCATTCTACGCCTATTCAAAAAAAACCATTATCGAGAATTATAAAACTTTTTCTGACAATTTTTCAGATATAGATTGCAAAATATGTTACGCAATAAAAGCCAATTGCAACTTAAGTATTGTAAAAATTCTTGCTAGCCTCGGAAGCGGCATCGACGCGGTTTCTGCTGGAGAGATTCATCGCGCAATTGCAGCAGGAATCAACCCAAAAAAAATTGTTTTTGCAGGCGTTGGAAAAACAAAAGAAGAAATAGAATATGCGCTGAATGAAGGCGTTGAAGAATTTTCGGTCGAATCTGAGGCAGAGATGTATGCCTTGAATGCTGTTGCCTCTAAGCTTGGTAAGAAAGCGAAATTTTCGCTGCGCGTCAATCCAAATGTTGATGCAGGAACTCATGACAAAATTTCTACAGGCAGAAAGGGCGATAAATTTGGTGTTGATATTGAGTTGGCAGAAGAAATTTATGCGGCAGCGGCGAGGTTGTCGGGCCTTGAGATATATGGCATCTCGATGCATATTGGTTCGCAAATTACTGCTCTTGCACCTTTTGAAGCCGCGTTTTCAAAGCTTCGGCAGCTTTGTTTGGATTTAAGAAAAAATGGTCATAACATTCAAAGCCTTGATTTTGGCGGTGGCATCGGCATTAGCTATAAAGACGAAACCACAATTGACGTGGCAAAATATGCGGAAATAATTAAAAAAATCGCTAAAGAATTAAAGGTAAAAGCAACGATTGCGCCGGGTAGAGCAATGATTGGCAGTGCTGGAGTTTTGGTTGCAAAAATAATTTATCTCAAAAAAACGGCACAAAAAAACTTTGCCATTATTGATGCTGCGATGAATGATTTGGCTCGTCCGGGGCTTTACGGATCTTATCACGAAGTTCTTGAGGTAACAAAAAAACATGGTGCCAAGATGCTCTACGATTTGGCTGGACCTATTTGCGAAAGCACAGATATTCTAGCAAAAAATCGTGAATTAATCGATTTGCAAGCAGAAGAATTATTATTGTTTTTAAGTGCTGGAGCCTATGGCTCGTCTATGTCGGGGGAGTATAATTGTCGACCGTTAATTCCAGAAATTTTGATTGATGGCGATGAATTTTGTGTGATTAGACGAAGACCTTCTTTTGATGAGATGATTAGGTTGGAAAAATAGCTAGATTACAATCACTCAAGAACTAGCTTAGCGCAAAACGAAAGTGGTAACAGGCAATAAGGTTTTTGGCCAATTTGGAATTATACTTTGATGTATTATTTGCAAATTGCAGTGAGCAAAAAAATCTTCAAAGGCTTTGCGAGGGCGGATCTCGCAGCCAGCATCTTCGTCTATAAAAGTACCTGCATACATAATATTTTCTTTGATAATAATAGCGCCATTTTTCGTAAGACTATTTTTGCATCTTGTTAAAAAATCTATCACATCATCATCTTGTAAATCTTGTAAACACCATTGCACCCAGATTGCGTCATATAATTTATTGAATTGAAAATTCTGTAAAGAATCGCAAGATATATCTTTTATTTTGTGATTTTGTTCGAAATTTTTTTGACAATATTGCACAAATTTTTCATCTCTTTCGAAAATATCGATTTGGGCAAAATATTTTGTTAGGACATGCTGCGAGACCCTGCCAATGCCAGCCGCGCAGTCGATTACATAGTTTGGTTCAATTTGTTTTGCGGCGATTAATTTTTCTAAAATTGTGCAAGAATCTTGAGCGTCGCAATCGTTCACGCTTTCAAAGCCGTCCATAATGCCGGTGAGCGAGGCTTCGGCTTTTTGCCAGCGTTTTTTTGACTGGTTATATAATTTTTCCTTTTTAGAACTGATCATAATTATTTGTTTACAATAGTTGCGAGCTTTGGCTAAAATGCTTGTAAATAAGGTGTTCCAGCGTTTTGCTGCTAAAAATATTAGATAAATAAAATGACGAAACCACTAATTTCTTGCAAAAAAAATATCGCTCTGAAGGGTGAATTAGAAGTTCCCGGTGATAAATCTATTTCGCACCGATCGTTGATTTTTGCGGCTCTAGCCTATGGCAAAAGCAAAATTACTGGCTTGCTTGAAGGTGAAGACGTGCTGAAAACAGCTGGCGCTCTAAGGCTGATGGGCGTTGAAATTATTCGTCATGAAAATTCTGTGTGGGAAGTGAATGGCTGCGGAGTGGCGGGATTGCAAGAGCCGAGCGACATTCTCGATATGGGAAATTCAGGCACCTCATCGCGTTTGATGGCTGGTTTGGTGGCTCCATATAACTTCACTTCATTTTTTACTGGCGATGCCTCTTTACGCAAAAGGCCGATGGGGCGAGTGTTTGAGCCGATTCGCGACATTGGCGCTAAAGTAGTGGCAAGGCAAAATAACCTGATGCCTTTCGCAGTTATTGGCGCCAAAGATGCGATGCCAATTGAGTATAAAATGAAGGTCGCTTCGGCGCAGGTAAAAAGTTGTATATTGCTGGCCGCCCTTAATATTCGCGGACTCACAACAATTATCGAGCCAGAAAAATGTCGTGATCACAGCGAAATTATGATGCGTTATTTGGGCCTCAAAATTTCTAGCGAAAATTATGGCGAGGCGGGCACGAAAATTTCTTATCAAGGCATGCAAGAATTTGATGCGAAAAATTTTGTGGTGGCGGGAGATATTTCTTCGGCAGCGTTCTTGATTGTTGCGGCTCTAGTGGTGGAAGGCTCTCATATTATCATAAAAAATGTTGGCGTTAATCCTTTGCGCGATGGAATTATCGCTACTTTGCGTGAAATGGGAGGAAGTATCGCGCTTACAAAACAGCGGCTTGTTGGCGGTGAGATGGTGGCAGACATTGTGGTTGAACATAGCAAATTGAAAGCGATAGAAGTGCCCGCAAGCCGTGCCCCTAGCATGATTGACGAATATCCAATTTTGGCAGTTGCGGCGGCGCATGCAGATGGAGTCACAAAAATGAATGGCCTTTCTGAGTTGAAAGTGAAAGAAAGTAATCGCTTGTTGATGATTGCGCAAAACCTGGAGAAATGCGGCGTTGCACTAAAAATTGGCCAAGAAAAAAGCGAGGATTTTTTGGAAGTGCGAGGCGGAATTATTCAGCCGAAGGAGCAAGTGCAAATTGTTACGAGTATGGATCATCGCATCGCAATGTCGTTTTTAGTGATGGGTTTGAGTTTAGAAAATGGAGTGAAAATAGACGATGGATCAATGATTGCGACTAGTTTTCCAGCTTTTACGGAGATTTTTAAAAATTTTGGTTATGATTTTTTTGAGACAGAGAATGGTTAAAAAATATCAAATTTATATAAAATATGAATTCTGAAGCACCTAGAGCAAAAAATGATAAAATAGTGAGCGTAGAAGCTCAAGCTAAGGCTCAGCCAGAAGCCAAGGCTCAAGTGGAAGAAGGTATGGAAAATGCAACAAGTGTGCCCGTAAATTATGCTGTGGCGCGTTCAACACAATTCACATTGTTGGATTTTAATGCAGCGCTAGCGGCCGCAGAGACAATGCTAAATAGGGCTGCAGAGGTTTTGTCTAGCGTTAGTAAAGGAGCTGAAGTGATAAAAGAAGCTACTTCAATCAAAGAAGAGGTGATAGAGGTGGCGCCAGTGGCAGCTCCAGAGTTGACAGATGCGATGATACAAGTAGATGTCGTGGAGCCTATAAAAAACGATATTGAAATATTGGCAACAGAAGTTTCGCTTCCTGCAAAAGACAATAAGAAACAAGACAATTTATTGAAGGTGGAAGAGGGGCCTAAATTTGATGACAAAGTTGCTGAGGTTGCTCAAAGCGATGAGGTGCAAGATATTATAGAAAAAATGCGTTTAGCTAGCAAAGGCGAGCAATCAAAAGCGGCAGAAAAAACGGTAGATATTTCTGTAGAAAAGCCTCAAGTAGAAAAAGTAGAGGCCTCAAGTGTTAAAGATGCTTTGGGCGATGATTCTTGGCTGGATAAAGCCTCAAATGAAAAATCTGCGCCAGAAGAAGAGAATTCGCAGGGAGGGCGTGGCGTTTAAAGACCGAATTAATATAACCAAGGCAGGCTTTTTCTATTCTTTTCTTCAAAGGCATTTATTTTATCGCCTTTTTTTAGCGTCAAACCAATATCATCAAGCCCTTCAATCAAGCAATTTTTGCGAAAAGGATCGATCTCAAATTTATAGATTTTATTAGCTGCGCGCACTTCTTGTTTAGGCAAATCTATTGTTATCGAATTATTCTCATCTTGAGCGAATGCTAGCAATTCTTCAACCTCAGAGCTTGAAAGAGTAAGCGGCAAGATGCCATTTTTGAAGCAATTATTGAAGAAAATATCGGCAAATGAAGGTGCGATAATGCAATGAATGCCAAAATCATTTAAGGCCCAAGGAGCATGCTCGCGGCTTGATCCGCAGCCAAAGTTATCTTTGGTGATTAGAATGTTTGAGTGTTTATAAGCGGGTTTATTCAAAATAAAATCAGCGATTTCTTTGCCTTCTAAATCAAAGCGCATTTCGTGAAAAAGATTTTTGCCAAGCCCAGTGCGCTCAATGGTTTTGAGGAATTGTTTGGGGATAATCATGTCGGTATCGATATTGATTAAATCAAGCGGGGCGGCAGTTGCGGTGAGAGTTGTAAATTTTTGCATTTTCAAAAAATAAATGTTTATTTAGGCCAAGGCCGTAGCGCAATCCATTCTAATTTGCTCCTTTAAAGCGTCAAGCGAGTCAAACTTTTTTTCTTCGCGGATAAAATCTAGCAATTCAACTTCAATTTTTTTGCCATAAAGCGAGCCATAAATTTTTTCGTCAAAATTAAAAATATGGATTTCGTAGAGCGGGCGCAAAGGCTCGTCAAATAAGAATTTAGAGACTGTTGGGCGCAATCCAAAATTCATGATTGCGTCGAAGTTTTTTTGCAAATGAGGTAGATGAATTTGTATTTTATATACTCCAAATTTTGGTTTTATAATATGGGGTTTAGCCTGCAGATTAGCGGTTGGAAAGCCAATTGTATTGCCGATTTTTTGGCCGTGACTAATGAGTCCACTAACCTTAAAATTTCTGCCCAAATATTGATTTGCTTGCTTTATTCTTCCTTCGCGAATTAGTTTTCTGATTAAACTTGAGGAATATATTTCTGCCGAGTTTTGCTGCGCTGCAACTATACTAACCTTGAAGCCGTGACACTTTGCTTCTTCTTGCAAAAGCTGTAAATTTCCTTCGCGATTTTTGCCAAAAATAAAATCATAGCCAATAATTAAATGTTTAACATTAAGACTTTTTACAAGAATTTTTTTGATAAAATCTTGTGCGCTAAGCTCTGAAAATGGCTGATTGAAAGGCGCGATGATCACATCGTCAATTGCAAAATCACGAAAAATTTTGAGCTTTTGTGGCAAAGTGTTAATTCTAAAATTGTGCCGCAGATCTGGCTTGAAGAGAGAAATTGGGTGTGGCTCAAAAGTTAAAATTGCGGAAATTATGTTTTCTTCTTGCGCAACTTGTTTTACTTTATTGATGATGGTGCTGTGACCAAGATGAACGCCATCAAAATTGCCGATAGTAAGGGCGCAAGGTGTTATTCTGTTGGCTTGGTTAAGATGGCGAATTAAATGCATTTATAATAAAATATATTTTTTGTGAATTTTTTTTTACTAATTCTATCGCTGTTATTTTTTTCTGCACCACATTCTAGCGAGGCCAATGATGGTTTCAAGCATGGTATTTCGGTTTTTGGAAATTTAAAATATCCAGCAAATTTTAAGCATTTCGATTATGTCAACTCTACAGCGCCAAAGGGTGGCGATGTTAGGTTTGGCGTTGAGGGATCTTTCAACAGCCTCAATCCCTTTATTTTGAAGGGCTTGCCCGCTTCTGGCATAGATTCAATTTACGATTCACTCACCGAAGGTTCAGATGACGAAATCTCTACGCGCTACGGGCTGTTGGCCGAATCGATGAAATTAGCTGCTGATAAATTTTCACTTTCGTTTAAATTGCGCAAAAATGCTTATTGGCATGATGGCAAAAAAATCACTGCCGATGATGTTATTTTTACTTTTCATAAACTTATTGATGAAGGTCATCCAACTTACAAAATGGCCTATTCGCAGGTTAAAGATGTTATAAAAATTAACGATTACGAAGTGAAATTTATCTTCAAGATAAATCAAAATCGCGATCTGCCATTGTTGGTTGCGGGCATGAAAATTTTGCCCAAACATTATTATGAAAATCATCAATTTAATCAAACAACTTTAGAGTTGCCGCTAGGCTCTGGGCCCTACAAAATAAAGGAAGTAGAGCAGGGTAAAAAAATCGTTTACGAGCGTGTAGAAAATTATTGGGCGAAAGATTTGCCAGTGAATAAAGGGCGCAATAATTTTGGCAAAATTTCTTATGATTATTATCGCGATAGCAACGTTTTGATCGAGGCTTTTAAGGCAGAGAAATTTGATTTTCGCCAAGAAAATATTTCGCGAAATTGGTATAATTCTTATAATATTGATAAAATAAAGAGCGGCAAAATTATAAAAAAAGAAATCGTCAACGAACTGCCAGCGGGGCTTCAAGCCTTTGTTTTTAATTTGCGACGTGAGAAATTTCAAGATGTAAATTTTCGTAAAGCACTCACTTATGCTTTTGATTTTGAGTGGTTGCGCAAACATATATTTTATGGCGCTTATAAGCGCACCGAAAGCTATTTTGCGAATTCAAAATTTTCTTATAACGCAAATAACGCACATCCATTTACATTGCCAAAGTCAGATGGGGAGGGCTTTGGGCGCGATAACCTTATTATTGCGAAAAAAATTTTAGATGATGCGGGATATAAAACTGTGCGAGGAAAATTAATTGATCCAAAGTCGCAAAAGCCCGTCAGCATTGAGTTTATCGTTGATTCAAAAACTTTCGAAATGGTGATTGCGCCTTTTGTAAAAAACTTGCGCAAGCTAGGCATTCAAGCGCACACGCGGTTTATTGAAGAAAATCAATATGCGGCGCGGGTACGAAATTTTGACTTCGACGTAGTGGTGGCGGTGTTTGGGCAATCGCTAATTCCAGGAAATGAGTTGGTGCGCTATTGGCATTCTTCGCAAAAAAATATTGTCGGGTCGCAGAATGTTTTGGGGCTTGACGATAAAATTGTTGATGAATTGGTAACAAAAATTTCGCAGGCGCAAAGTGAGGAGGTGCTTATTAAGCTATGCCGCAAGCTTGACGAGAGGATGCTTGAGAATTATTATACGATTCCGCAATGGCACAACAACGCTTATAGGGTATTATATCGTGATATTTTTGGCATGCCGAAGCTGGCACCAAAATATTCTATGGCGCTAGATTCTTGGTGGGTGCGAGACTGATTTGTTATGCCAGCAACTAAAAATTAAAACGGTGATTTTGGTCTCAAAGATTTTAACTTTTTTGTTTATTTTAAATAGTTTTTGCCTTAGAGTTGCGCGCCTGTAAATAACATTACCAACTAAAAACATGTTTATTCAAACTGAAGAAACTCCAAATCCATCTAGCTTAAAATTTATTCCCGATGGAATTGTGGTGATGGAAAATGATACCGCTAATTTTAAAACTAAGGAGCAGGCCGTCAAATCGCCGCTTGCCGAAGAATTATTCAAGATTGATGGCGTGGCTTCAGTGTTTTTTGGGCGCGATTTTATCACGGTTACAAAGGGCGATGAAGTTGAGTGGAAAAAAGTTAAAACAGAAATTCTTGCAACAATTATGGATTTTTTTGTCGCAGGAAAGCCTGTTTTGCGTGATGACGCCAGCTCAACAGAATCAACGGCCGATGATAATGACAGTGAAATTGTAAAGCAGATAAAAGAGTTAATCGAAATCAAAGTGCGCCCTGCAGTGGCAATGGACGGTGGCGATATTATTTTTCGTGGATTTGAAGATGGTATCGTAATGCTAGAGCTCAAAGGCTCATGCTCTGGCTGCCCTAGTTCAACCATCACGCTAAAAAATGGCATCGAAAATATGCTGAAGCACTATATACCAGAGGTTGTGTCTGTAGAGCAAGTTTCTGATTACGATTAGAATTGCGTACACTAAAAATACAATTTTATCGAGATCCAAAAATATACCAAAAACATGAATGATTCATTAATAATCGCTGGCCAATCCTTTCAATCTCGCTTGTTAGTAGGAACGGGCAAGTATAAAGATTTCACCGAAACACATGAGGCTATTGCTGCATCTGGTGCCGAAATTGTTACGGTGGCGGTGCGTCGCGTTAACATTGAGAAAAAAAGCGAGCCGATGTTGCAAGATTTTCTCGATCCCAAAAAATATACTTATTTGCCAAATACTGCAGGATGCTTCACGGCAGATGACGCCGTGCGCACGTTGCGTTTAGCGCGTATGGCAGGAGGTTGGAATTTAGTGAAATTAGAGGTTTTGGCTGACGAAAAAACTCTTTACCCAAAAGTTATCGAAACCATCAAGGCCGCAGAATTGCTGATTAAAGACGGGTTTCAAGTTATGGTTTACACTTCCGACGATCCAATTGTGGCTCGCGAATTAGAAGATATTGGCTGCTGCGCAATCATGCCGCTAGCGGCTCCAATTGGTTCTGGCCTTGGGATTCAAAATCGCCTAAACATCGAATTTATTATTGAACAATCAAAAGTTCCGGTGTTGGTTGATGCGGGAGTCGGCACGGCGTCTGATGCGGCGATCGCGATGGAGCTTGGCTGCGACGGCGTTCTGATGAATACGGCAATTGCAAAAGCGCGCAATCCAGTGTTAATGGCGCATGCGATGAAATTGGCAATTGAAGCTGGGCGCGCGGCGTTTCTAGCGGGGCGAATGGAGAAGAAAAAATATGCTTCGCCTTCTTCGCCTGTTATCGGAAAGATTTAGTTTTTCTTCTAAATTTTTTAGGAGATGCGTCTAAATTCTACATAAATTCTTTCCTAGATTTAGACTTTCAAGAAAATTAATTTTACAAAAACCATGAATCACAAATTCAATAATTCAATCATTCGCGCCTATGATATTCGCGGGGTCTACGGCAAAACTTTGCATGACATAGATGCATTTTTTGTCGCAAAATCTTTCGCCAGTTTTTTGCGCAAAAACGGTAAGAGCAAAATTTCTGTCGCTTGTGATGGGCGTATGAGCTCGCCAGCATTGAAGGCGCAGCTTATTAAGGGTTTGCTAGAATCTGGTTTAGAAATTATCGATGTGGGCATGGGGCCTACTCCCATGCTATATTTCTCGGTTTATCATCTTGAATGCGATGCGGGAATTATGATTACAGGGTCGCATAATCCTAAGGATCATAACGGTTTTAAAATTTTGCTAAAAGAACGTCCGTTTTATGGCGATGATATTTTAAATTTGGCGAAAATTGCTGCAGATGGCGATTTTGTTAGTGGCGCGGGCAGTATCTCAAGTTTTGATATCGAAGATTCTTATGTGAAGCGCGTGCTTGCCGATTGCGTTTTGGCGCATGGTCATGTGGCAAAAGCTGCTGCAAAAAAATTGAAGATTGTCTGGGACGCGGGCAATGGTTCTGCGGGCCGCGCGATGAAAAAAGTTTCGCAACAAATTCATAGCGAACATTTTTTATTGTTTGAAGAAATTGACGGCAATTTTCCAAATCACCATCCTGATCCTACAGTGCCAAAGAATCTCGAAGATTTGAAGCAAAAAATTCTTGCAGAAAAATGCGATCTAGGAATTGCTTTTGATGGAGATGGCGACCGTATTGGCGTGATGGATGACGAAGGTGAAATTTTATGGGGCGATCAATTAATGATATTTTTTGCGCGTGAAGTTTTGGCGCGCATGCCTGATTCTGTTATTATCGCCGATGTAAAAGCGAGCCAAGTTTTGTTTGACGAAATTGCAAAAGCTGGTGGTAAACCGTTAATGTGGAAGACTGGCCACTCGCTGGTGAAGGCGCAAATGAAGGAAACTCACTCGCCACTTGCGGGCGAAATGTCGGGCCACATTTTCTTTGCCGATAAATATTTTGCCCATAAAAATCATGGCTATGACGATGCGCTTTACGCCGCGATTCGAATTATTAACATTGTTGCGCAATCTTCGCACAAGCTCTCCGACTTGCGCAAAGCCTTGCCACAAACTTTTTCTACTCCAGAAATTCGCGTTGAATCTGAGGATGAAAAAAAGTTTGTGATTGTTGACGAGTTGAAAAATAAACTCAAAAATTCTGGCTTAAATGTAAATGACGTTGATGGCGTGCGTGTCACAACCAGCAAGGGTTGGTGGCTGATTCGTGCTTCAAATACTCAGCCAGTTTTGGTAGCAAGATGCGAAGCTGGTTCGGCGCAAAATTTAGAGGAATTGAAAAGCGATTTACGCGGTTATTTGAAAGATTGTGGAGTGAAAATACCGCAAGAATTAAATTAAAATATAGTAAATTTTTGTAAAATTTAAGTAAAAACTATGCGTCATGTAGCAATATTTTTGGCTTTATTTTTTCTCGCCTCATGCACTTTAACGCAAAAATTATGGAACCCCTCTTATGAAGAGACAGTAGGGCGCTTCATGATTAGTAAAGATGGTAAATATGTTGTTTTTCTAGGAAAAAATTATCACTATGTTTTTAGCGATAACAGCAATATCGCTAAAGATTTATTATTATCACCATATCGTTTTTTATTGTCGATTGATAGCCTAGAAACCAGCATGAAATTATCGCGCTCCAACGATTTAGAGGCAAATATTGTGATCAAGCCAAATGTAGGAAAGCTAGACCCTGTTGCCTCGCAGCAATTTTATGATTTTGGTTTTCGTTATAATTCTAATCATGAATTATCTTTGCAAATCAAGCTTTATGGAAAAAGATATCTTGCTGATCGCGATTTATCTAATTCTGCATCGCCTCTTAATCGACAATATTCTATCAAAATTTATGAGGAAATTTCTACCTCGGGAAAAATTAAAAAAGCAGCCATAACGCCAATCACACTAACGATTGACGCCACATTGCTAATTGGCAAAATTTTACTCGTGCCATTAGCGGGAAATTAGTTTTTATCATATGAAAATAATTGGTCTTACTGGGGGTATCGCTTCAGGAAAAAATTTTGTGGCGAATATTCTTGCTAAAAGTGGCGCGGCGATTTTTGATGCCGATGCAGAAGTGCATGAAATTCTTGTTAATGATAAAGCCTTGATAGCAAAGCTTGGAAAGCTATTTCCACAAAGTTTAGTTGAAAGAAAAGGTGAGAGCGAAGAAAAACTTGCCGCGCAGAAACTTGCTCAAGAAGCAAAAATAATTCAAGAAATTGATCGTAAAATTCTTGGAAAAATAGTTTTTGCTGATGCAGAAAAATTAAAAATTCTTGAAGATATTATTCATCCAATTCTGCGCAAAAAATATGATGAATTTTTAGAAAAATCGCGCCAAGAAAATAGAAAAATTCTAGTTTTGAATATTCCGCTTCTCCTAGAAAAGCAAGGCTATGAGTGCGATAAAATAATTTCACTGTTAATTCCGCCATCGCTACAAAAAAGAAGATTTTTTAGTCGCAGAAAAAATGAATCAAAGCAAGAATTAGAGAAAAAATTTAAAAGAATTGTGCAATTTCAGCTGAGCAACGAAGAGCGCAAAAAGAAATCAGATTTTGTGATTTACACAAGATTTTCTAAGGCAAAAACCGTAGAACAAGTGAAGAAAATCTTGCAAAAACTATAACTCTCCCGCGCTACATTAAATCTTGCAAAGCGCGCACTTCAAACTTGCAGCCGATATCTTTGTAGGCGCCAATCGCATCAACCAAAGCCTTTGCGCCCGAAATTGTTGTGGTATAAGTGACGCCTTTCATAAAGGCCGTGCGACGAATAGAGAAGCTATCTTTCGTGGCTTGCGCGCCTTCGGTAGTGTTGATTACGAGTGAAATTTCTTTGCGCTCAATCATATCAACAACATGCGGTTTATCTTCGGTAATTTTATTGACAATTGTAACGGCGATGTTGTTTTCGGCGAGGAATTTCGCGGTTCCACGAGTTGCAACAATTTTAAAGCCGATCGCGATTAATTTATTGGCGATGATTACAGTTTCTCTTTTGTCAGAATCTTTCACCGAAATAAAAGCTAGACCTTCGGTTGGAAGCTTAGAGCCAGCAGCAAGCTGAGCTTTTGCAAAAGCTAGTGGAAAAGTTTTGTCAATACCCATAACTTCGCCAGTAGATTTCATTTCTGGCCCCAAAATAATATCGGCATTGTTGAAGCGTGCGAATGGAAATACCACTTCTTTAACAGAGAAATAATCGAACTTTTTTTCTTGCAAATTAAACTCGCGCAGAGGCTTGCCAACCATGATTAGCGAGGCAATTTTCGCGATTGGAATTCCTGTAGCTTTTGCAACAAATGGCACAGTGCGAGATGCGCGAGGATTAACTTCAAGCACATAAATCACGTTATCTTTTACGGCATATTGCACATTCATCAAGCCTTTTACATTCAATGCCAGAGCCAGTTTGACGGTAGCATCTTTGATTCCGTCCATAATTTTTTGCGATAGAGAAAATGGTGGAATTGAGCAGGCGGAGTCTCCTGAATGGATTCCCGCTTCTTCAATATGCTGCATAATTCCCGCGACAAAAACATCTTTGCCATCGGCCAGCGCGTCAACATCTACCTCGATTGCGTCGCTTAAAAATTTATCGAGAAGCAATGGTCCGCTATCAAAAACTTCAGAATATTCGGCAAGATATTTCATCAAGTAGTTTTCATCGTAAACTATCGCCATGCCGCGCCCACCAAGAACATAAGACGGGCGCACCACCACAGGAAAACCGATTTCATTCACTTGTTCAAGCACTTGCTTGGCGGAATAAGCGATGTAGTTTTGTGGCTGGTTGAGGCCAAGTTTTTGCAGCAATTGTTTGAAGCGGTCGCGATCTTCGGCAAGGTCGATCATATCTGGCGAGGTGCCGATGATTGGTATATTTTCATCTTGCAAGAACTTTGCCAAGCCTAGAGGAGTTTGGCCACCGAACTGCACGTTAACGCCGAGTAATTCGCCGTTTGACATTTCTTTTTTGATGAGCTCAATGGTGTCTTCAGCGGTGAGGGGCTCGAAATAAAGGCGATCGGAGGTGTCGTAATCTGTTGAAACTGTTTCGGGGTTGCAATTTACCATGATGGCTTCGATGCCTGCCTCTCTAAGGGCGAAGGCGCAATGTACGCAGGTGTAATCAAACTCGATCCCTTGTCCGATGCGGTTGGGGCCGCTTCCTAGAATAATAACTTTTTTTCTGTTGGTAGGATTTGATTCGCAGGAAGAAAGCATTTGTTTAAATTTAGAGTTAGAATAAGTAAATTATCTTTTAGAAGTTTATTTTTCTTGTAAATGATAGTCTGCTAGTAGGGCCTCTGCTCCTCAGACAGCGAGGCCACGGACTATCTCGATTAAACTCGAAAGTTTTCAGGGTGACCTCGAACTCGGCTCAGAGGCCCTACTAGCAGAC
>CAMCAW010000034.1 GCA_945872855.1 Rickettsia typhi
AGAAACTGAAATAAAATATACCAAAACCAAGATGATTAAATAATGCAGCTTTGCATCAAACAAAAACTGAAATAAGCAAAAAATCGCGTAACCAAAAACGGTGTTGAAACCGCCAACTAGCAGGTAGCGTAGCTTTTGGTTCAAAGAAAACCATATCGCAAAAATTTTGTCTATTAATGGCTTCATGTATTTTAAATTTCAATTGTGAGGCATGCAGGGCAATGATCTGAGGCTTTCTCTTGATCGCGCACGCCATGATCTTCGATGGTGGCAGCGCTGATTTTATCGGTAGCAAGCGCCGAGGTAAGCAGATAATCGATGCGCATGCCTTTATTATATTGCCAAGAATTTCCGCGATAATCCCACCATGTGAAGGCTTGATTTTGCTGGTTAAAAGCCCGATAAGAATCGGTTAATCCTATATTTAAAAGCGCTCGAAATTTTTGTCTTTCGAGCGGATGAAAACACACGCCGCCTTCAAGATTTTTTGGATCGTAAACATCAATTTTTTCAGCAGCAACGTTATAATCGCCGCCAAAAACTGCGATCTCATCATGGGCGAGAAGCTGCTCTAGATGGGCGTTGAGGCGATCGAAGAATTCTAGTTTGTAAAGAAATTTTGCGCTGCTTTCAAGAGTTTGGCTTGGTAAAATTTCGCCGCCGCCATTAGGCACATAAATTGAAGCGATGCGAATTGCTTGCCCATGCGCTGAGACTACAGCCTCAATATATCGCGCCTGATCCATCAATTCTTCTGCATCAGCATCATTAAATAAATCTGTTGCCTTTGCAGCGCGCTTCGCCTTAACGATAATTGCCCCATATTTGCTGCCGCTAGTTTTTGGCAAAGTTTTTACTACATCTTCAATTTTAAATTTGGAAAGAATCGCGACGCCGTTATATGTCTTTTGGCCAGAAACGGCTGCATTATAGCCCGCATCAAAAAAAGCTTCGAAGGGAAAATCTTTTTCTAAACATTTTATTTCTTGCAGCAAGACAATATCGGGTTGAGAATTTTTTAACCAAGCGAGAACGTTAGAAAGACGGGCCTTCACAGAGTTAACGTTAAAGCTAGCAATTTTGATTTTAGACATGTTTATTCGTGACTTAAATTGACGCGTAGTTTATGAATTTATGAGAGAATTGCGTAAATTAAGGCCTCTGTGAGTTAAAGAAAAGTTACAAATCCTTCATAAAATGAAACCCACGAATATAAAATCTTTCGCCAAAATAAAGCGGATGCGATTTTTTATTTTCAGTGTAAGAATCGAGCACGAATTTTTGACAATTTAAATCGCGCGCCATCTTCTCTAAATGACGCAAAATTTTGCGACCAATTCCAAGGCCGCGAATATTTTCATCAACCACAAAATTTGATACTTGCAAATAACGCCCGCAATAAAGCATGCGCAAAACCCAATATCCGCTAACTCCCACAAGCTTTTCCTCATGAAATGCGCCGACCATACGAAAATCGTTCATCGCTACCATTTCAGAAATATTGGCGCGATAAGTGGCGAGATCCATCTTTGGATAAAGCTGATGCGTTAGCGGAAATGCTTGCATCATCTCTTCGATATTATCGAGATTTTTTATTGTGATTTGCTGGGTGGTGATCATTAATTTTGTAAATTTTTAAGTTGTTCTGGCAATTTATTTGCCCAATAAGTGCTGCTTCCGGCGCCCGAAACAAGCACGATGTCGCCCGCTTTCGCATTGGCTTTAATTAAGGCTGCAAGCTCTGTTTCGCTCTCTAATTTTATCACATTTAGATGGCCAGCTTTTTTCATGCCCGCAATCAGGCTATCTTGCGTAACATCGATAATTGGCTGCTGCCCTGCCGAATAAATATTGGCGACAATAACAATATCTGCGCCGCTAGCACAATGGCAAAATTCGTTGAATAAATCGCGCACTCGCGTATATTTGTGAGGCTGCAAAACCAGAATAACTTTATGGCTTCCAACCAATTGCCGCGCGGCTTTTAGCGTGGTAGAAATTTCGGTTGGATGGTGGCCATAATCGTCAATTATCATAACACCATCAACCTCGCCTGTCTTGGTGAATCTACGCTGCACGCCAGTAAAACTTGCGAGCGCTTCACGAATTTTATCATCAGAAATTTTTAAGAAATCGGCGATAGCAATTGCCACCAAAGCATTGCTGGCGTTGTGCAAGCCATATACCGACATATGCAGATTTTTTATTTCTCTATTTTGCGCCATAAATTTTACATCAAAAGTGATTCCGCTAGCATCGGCGCGAATGTTTGAGGCTACAAGATCAGCGTCTTTCTTAATTGAATAAGTCACCAAATTTTTGTGAGCGCTTTTCAATTTATTGTAAATTTTTTCTACTTCTAAATCATCGATGCAGAGAATGCACAAGCCATCTTGCGGGATTTGCGTGATATATTTTTCGAAGTAAGATTTTTGCTTGTCAAAATCTTGATTATAAAATTCTAGATGCTCGGGCTCGATGTTTGTAACCGCGCCAATAAAGGTTGGAAGGCTCACAAAGCTGCCATCTGATTCATCGCTTTCAGCCACTAAATATTGTCCATTACCAATTTTTGAATTGCTCTTAAAATAATTAATGATGCCGCCATTAACAATAGTGGGGTCGAGACCACCAATTTCAAGCATTAGCGAGGTCATCGCCGTAGTACTGGTTTTGCCGTGAGTGCCTGCAATCGTAATACCCTTATGCTCACTCATAACCATGGCAAGCAGCTCAGCTCTAGTTATAACTGGGATTCCTTTTTCTCTTGCCGCAAGAACTTCGGGGTTTGTTGGCTTGATAATCGAAGTTTCAACAATCAACGAAATATCATCGGTAATATTTTTAGCATCATGGCCTACAAAATAAGTGACTCCGCGGTCGCGCAGGGTTTGCGTCATATAATTTTCACCCAAATCAGAACCCTGAACTGGAATATTGATTTTGTTTAAAATCAACGCCAGAGCACTCATACCAATGCCGCCAAGGCCAATGAAGTGAACTTTTCCAGTGATTTTTGCTTTTAAATTTTTGCAATTCATTTCTGTTACTCATAATGTTAATTCAAGGCGCGCAACACTAAGGCAAAAACTAATTTTTGTAAATAATTTTTAGAAGAAAAAATGAACAAAAAGAAAATTGATGCAATTTTTACGGTCTGGCAGCGCGCCAATCCTCATCCGCAGACCGAATTGGTTTATGGTAATAATTATACGCTTTTGGTGGCGGTGGTTTTATCGGCGCAAAGCACTGATATTGGGGTGAATAAGGCTACTAAGGCTTTGTTTGCGGTGGCCGACACGCCGCAAAAAATGCTGGCGCTTGGCGAAGAGGCGCTGAAAAAATATATAAACACCATCGGCCTTTACAACGGCAAGGCACGCAACATTATTGCTTTATCAGAAATTTTGGTGAAGAAGTTTAATGGCGAAATTCCGCGAGATTTAGAAAAGCTGCAAACCCTTCCCGGCGTTGGCCGAAAGACTGCTAATGTGGTGATGAATTGCGCCTTTGGTGAAGCGACAATCGCGGTGGATACTCATGTTTTTCGCGTGGCAAATCGAATTGGTTTTGCAAATGAGCCAGATGTGCTGAAGACAGAGCTGGCGCTGCTCAAGGCCATTCCTAAAAAATGGCAACAACATGCTCATCATTGGATGATTTTGCACGGGCGCTACAGCTGCATGGCACGCAAACCAAAATGCTTGCAATGCCTTGTGCGTGAATTTTGCGAATTTCCCGCAAAAACCACTTAACGCCCACCGCCTCTGCCATTTATTGCAGCAGATACAATAATTGATCCAACTTTTTTCAAAAAGTCAACGAATGTCATCGCTGAAGGTTCTTTAGGGTGTGGCGAAGGACTCTTTGGTTCTGATGATTGAAATGGATTCTTTGGAAGAAGACCCTTTAAGCTAAAATTATTTTTCTTACTGCCATCCTCACTAACTGAAGCTTGTATATTCGCAGGTAACTCAGCTTTTGAAGCATTATTATTTTCGCTGGCAGGCACCTTATGATCCCTCTCAGGAGGAAGGTCATACTCATACACGTGATCCTCCACCTGAGCCTTAGGCTGGGCCTTAGTTGTTACTGGAGCTGTTGCTGGCGAAACCTCATAGATACTACTGTCCCAACTCGACCCATCAGCTCCGTTTTTTCTTAAGGGAGAAAGTGAAGAAGTGGATGGCGTTATTGGCTTTTTTGCAAACCTTATCTTCGACTCGCCAATAGGGTCGGCGTAAAGACCTTCATCAGGCAGATCCCTTCTGGCAGTTGCTCTTCTAGCTGGTATTGTTGGTATTGTTGGAGTAATTTCTATATCATCAGTACTGCTATCTGTCCCCAGATCCATCCCTAGATCTTTAAAAACTTGCTGCGAAAGAGGCACTCCGCCATTTTGATCTTTAATCACTAATTCCGCAGGAAGAGGTTTTCGCGGCCTCATAACAGTTGATTTTCTGTCCATAACTGATGTTACGGGGTCACTACTACTTGCACTATCTAGTTCCTGAAATGTCTCAGGAAGAGTTCTTGGAACTTCGTAGTCGTCACTACTACTTTCCTCCCCTAGTTTCTCAATCTCTTTACGAAGAGATGCTGGAACCTCATATCCAGCTGACGCCCCAACTAAGCTCGGCCTCAGCTGCACTGGTGGCCTCACAGTATTTTGACGAGCAGGCGGCGCTGGCGGCACATCCTTGAGATTACTAAGAACCTCACCAGCTTTTGCATCCAAAGCGGCAGATGCCTCTCGAAGCAAATTTACTGATGGCCTAGCAGAAGTTGGAATTGGAGGAGGAGTATTTAATGCAGACTCCTTAGCTTTGTTGGTTCCGTAAACATCTTTGCCATATCCTTCTTTAGGGTCATCGATAACTTCATAAATATCGCCATCGGTGCTACTTCCCCCACCTAAATTCTGAGCATCTTCACGAAGGGCTTGAAGAGATGCCGGAACCGCATAGGTATCCCTATCCCAACTCGACTTTACTGATGGCCTAGGAGAATTTGGAATTGGAGGAGGAGTATTTAATTTTGCATCCGCCGCCTTAATATTCTCGATGGTGTCGTAAATATTGTCGATGGATTCGTAAATAGCCTCCCCCTTTTTTTCACCATCTCTTTGCTCGCCACCATCAATCCTTTCGTAAGCATTTTTCTCCGTTTTTTGAACCGCTTTATTTGTAGCGCCACGCACTTCTGACGTGCTCACCAGTTGTTCATATACTGACAAAGCGGAAGCCACAATACTATCCGCCTCCTTATTTTGGCCAATTTTTCGCAATCGCTCTATCTCCGCTTCTCGTTCAGGACTTGGGTTGTATAGTTCAACCTTCTTCGTTCCAGCATTGCTTTTGTTAGGAGTTATTGCTGCAGCCTTATCCTCTTCAACCTTAGCAAGCGCAGCCTCGATGATCTCCGTTCTCATAATCTCGCGAACAACGTTTTGCACAGTTTCTGCAATAAATTTCTCATCATCTGGCGTAAGCGCAATAGGCTTAGCCGCATCATCAACCCCTCTAATTTTGGCAACTCTACTTACTGTTTCCATGCTGTCTTTAACCACCAAAAGTGGTTGCGTAAAAATATTGAGACGCTCTTCTTTGGCGCCATCCTCATTTCCTGAAAATCTGCTTTTAATACCAGCTTCGACATATGAAATTGCCTGTTCAGTGACTCCGCTCCTTTTTTCTTGCTTCGCCATTTCTTCAACAGCTTTAGCTACACCTGCCACAATATCTGAAATATTTTTTTCAACCTCAGCTAAGCTGTCTTCAGTAATTTCGGGGTTGCCTTTCATCATTTTGAGCTTGTTTTGTCCAACTTTTATCGTAGGAGAAATAGCCTCCCTGTATGCCTCCTCCTCCGAGATCAAAGCTTCTGTTCTGAGTTTCTTTTTTTCTGGGGTTAAATTAGATTCGGCAATAACGATTTTGGCTTTAGCTACAATCGCCCTACTAGCAATTAAATCTTGGATAATTAACGCAGCTTTCTTAACAATTAAATTATCCTGATCTGCAGAAACCTGCTTGGCATTTTCTGCAACAATTTCACTTTGTTTGGCCTCTACCACGGCTGATTTTTTGGCTTCACCTCCTAGAACTACTGAATTTGTTGTGATAGACTCTTTTAAAGCACTTTCTGTTGCCCCAACTTCTTTGACGTCATTATATGGATCTTCATTTTCTAGCTGGCTAAATCCAGCCCTTCTAGAGCTAAAAGGATTAAATCTATCGAAAAAAGATTTTTTTTCAGCTGGCATAAATTTTAATAGTTCAGTTAAAGATGTCGTTGCATTTTAAGAAAAAATATCATGGCCACAAAGCAAAAAATAACTTCGCAATTTAAAAAACAAACCACAAGAGTGTCCCTTATAGTATTGTATTTTGATAAAATCAACCCTCAGTCATAATTTAGAATTTTCTGCGTCGCAGAATTTTGCAAAAGATTAGCGAAATAAAGTTGGCACTTGAAATAACATTTGTTGATAATTACATCCTCATAACGCTCACAAAATAAGAGCTCGAGCAACATAGAAAATCTAATATTTTATAAAAATGACAAACAAGCAACAATTTAATTTTGATGTCGAAGTTGGAAAAGTTTTAAACATCATGATCAATTCGCTCTACACCAACAAAGATGTAGCCTTGCGCGAGCTGATCTCTAACGCTGCCGACGCTTGCGATAAATTGCGTTATTTAGGCGCGCAAAATCACGATTTATTAAAAGAAAATGAACAGCTGAAAATTTCTATCACCACTGATAAAGCCAAGCGCCTGTTGATTATTCAAGATAACGGCATCGGCATGAATCGCGAAGAATTAATTCAAAATCTTGGCACAATTGCTCGATCTGGCACAGAAAATTTCGTTAAATCTTTAACAGGAGATAAAACGAAAGACCTACAGCTGATTGGTCAATTTGGGGTTGGATTTTATTCTAGCTTTATGATTGCTGATAAAGTGCAAGTGCTTTCGCGCAAATTTGACGAGGCAGAAACTTATGAGTGGGAATCTGACGGAAGCAGCAATTTCAACGTTGCACAGGCTGAAGAAAATTTGCCCCGCGGCACAAAAATTATTCTGCACTTGAAGGAAGAAGCTTCTGATTTTCTCGATCGCTTCCACATTAAAAATGTCGTGCAGACCTACTCCGATAACGTTTCGTTAAAGATTGAATTCGTTCCAGAAAATCTCGATGCTGGCGCAAAAATCGAAACCCTAAATTCTGCTACAGCATTATGGACTTTGCCCAAAGAAAACATCTCGAGCGAGCAATATCAAGCCTTCTTCAAGCATGTTTCACATTTGCCCGGAGATCCATTCATGGTGATTCACAATAAAGTTGAAGGGCTTGCCACTTATACAAACTTGCTCTTCGTGCCTACAACCAAGCCATTTGATCTCTTTCACCCAGATCGCAAACCTTCGGTAAAACTTTATGTGAAAAAAGTTTTTATCAGCGAAGATCTAGATTTGGTTCCGGCGTGGATGCGCTTTCTGCGTGGCCTCATAGACTCTGACGATTTGCCGCTTAACATTAGCCGCGAAACTTTGCAGCATAATTTAGTGCTCGAAAAAATTCGCAAATCTGTTGTTAACAAAGTGCTATCCGAGCTTAAGAATAAAGCTTTGGCGAGCGAAGAAGAATATCAAAAATTCTGGAATAATTTTGGTGCAGTTTTAAAAGAAGGACTGTGCGAATCTGGTGAATTTCGTGAGAAAATTTTAGAAATTTCGCGCTTTTATTCCTCTAGATCTCCCGATA
Organism: Rickettsia typhi; assembly: GCA_945872855.1. Classification (GTDB taxonomy): domain Bacteria; phylum Pseudomonadota; class Alphaproteobacteria; order Rickettsiales; family UBA1997; genus CAMCFD01. The sequence goes on from CAMCAW010000034.1 coordinate 7,774, forward strand.
AATTAATCTCGCTGGCCGAGTATTTAAGCCGCGCCAAGGCTGGTCAGGATAAAATTTTCTATCTCACAGGAGAATCAATCGAAAAAATAAAATCGAGCCCACAACTTGAAATTTTCTTACAAAAAGATGTTGAGGTTTTATTCTTGACTGATGCAGTTGATGATTTTTGGATGACAGTGGCTCTGCCTTACAAAGACAAAGAGTTTCAGTCTATCACGCGTCACGATATTGAGCTTGAAAAAATCGATGAAACACCAAGCGAAAAGCAGCAAGAAGAAGCTGACAAAATAAAAGATGTCACAAGTTCTGCCTTTGAAAATCTCACTAAATTTATGAAAGAAATTTTGGGCGATAAAGTAAAAGATGTGCGTATTTCAAAAAAGCTAACAGATAGCCCTGTCTGCCTGGCCGTAGATTCTATGGCGATGGATATTCGCATGGAGCGTTATTTATTAGAGCAAAAACAAATTCAAGCGGCATCGGCGAAAATTTTAGAAATCAATCCGAATAACCGCATTGTAAAAAATTTGAATGAGAAAATTGCAAGCGATACTGGGCTTGAAAACGCGCGGGAAGCGGTGCAAACCTTGTTTGATTTGGCTTGCATAATTGAAGATGAGCCAATTGCAAATGCGAAAGATTTTTCACGTCGGGTAGAAAAATTAATGCAGTAGAAATCTACAACAAATAATTCGCAAAGCGCATTAACCAATGTTCCTCTGGCGCCAATGGGGCAATCGCAAAAAATTCTTGCGGCCTCATTTGCGCAGAAGGCTTATTTGTGGATAACTTCTTCGGTTTGGTCAAAAATTTCATACGTATTTTTTTAGCGCTATTTTTCTTGTCAATAAAGCGCTCTCCTGCTTCATTTAACATTTTTTCAATCATAAAATTCGAATATCCCAAGCGCCGCGACCCATTAATAGCAAGGCTAAATGCTGAATAATTATTAATTTTTTGCTTCTGATCAAAAGCTAAGTGATGCGAGAAAACTTCCTGCAAAAATTGCTTCATTTTCTCAATTTTTTTCGCATTGGTAAGCCATTTATCTTCATAGTAAGAAAGCATGATTGCGCTATAATCGACACCTCTTTTCTCTACTCCATGCGCGCTAAGAATTTTATTTTTTATATCGTGAATATTTCTTTCAAACACAATTGTTAAAAGATTATTTTTGCGCAAATATTGAACCAACAACATAAATGCTGGCTTATTATTCAGCTGATATGAGTTAAGAATTGCATCCGCTAAATCAGATTCTTTGACAAAAAAACTTGGGAAGTTTTCGCTATCCAAAACATATTTTATTAGCCGCAAAGAATTGTGCGATTTATGCTGCAATAAATTTCTTAAAATTCTGTAATCATCATAACTTAAAACCAGTGGAAAGCCGCGCAAAATGGCCTTTATCAAGGGGCTGTAGTAATTATTATTGTTTTTAATTAGCGCATTTAATTCGCTGCAAAGATAGTGCAGAATTTTGCTTTTTGCTTGATCATGAACATCGGATAAATTTGTGCTTTGAAACAACCCGCGCAAGCTCTCTAAAATATGATGATTATTGATTTTTTCATCATCTAAAATTTCAGTTTTGATCAATTGAAAATCGACGCGGTTTAAATCAAAAACTTGCGACGATTGTTCATGCTCAATAATTGAAAAAATTGCAAAAAGTTTAGGATAGCGCGTCATGTAATTTCTGTTTCTGATGATCGCGCGCAGCTCTTCCATCATGGCCAAAACGTCTTTACTGATGACGCGCCAAAATTTTTTTAACAGGTGGTTAGCTTTTTTTACAAAAATTTTCATTGATTATTTTTCTCATCTTTTACTAATTCTAACAGGTCGTCAATCCGCGTCAGATCTGTTTTGATCGCATCTTTATTTTTTACTTCAGCAAATTTTTCTTTAGCTGACTTTGTATATTTACGAGTTTTTTCTTTATCGCCAATCAAAAAATGATATTCTGCTAAAGCCAATAAAGACCTAGCTTCATCGCCATTTTTATGATAAGCACTAGCAAATTCTCGATATAAAAAAGGATTATCACTTTCAAAATTTTGCGCTTCTTTCAATTTTTTTATGGCAAGATTTATCAGCGAAATATCATTGGTTGGCAGAGTTAAAATTGCAAGCGCAAAAGAAATTTTTATCGACGCAGCATCACGCGGCTCTAGCAGATTTATCGCCTTGCTATAAGCAAGAACTGCATCGCTAACACTTCCCGATTCAAATAAAATTTGCGCCTTTAATTCATACAAAAATCCATCTTGATTATTTTTTGCAATCACTTCATTTAGCAATTTCAAGCCTTGGCGGCTTTCACCTTTGCGATGCAAAGCAATTGCGCGCACATATTTTGCAATATCGTCATTTTGATTACGATATTTTTTTAGCAGAAAATCTGGATTATCGATAAAGCCCTCGAGCTTTGCCAGCACTATGTCCATCTTGGGTTGCAATTTTTTATTCCATTCTTTATCCAAAAAATCTGTATGCAAGAAATTACTCTTTAAATAGTCGATTCTTTTTTTGCTAACAGGATGAGTGAGCGCATATTCATCGATTTTTCCTTGATAGCCAACCATCTCGTGATCAAAAAATTCTAGCAATTTAACCAGCCCGCTCGGCGGATAATGCAGCTTGGCGAGATATCGCGCCGCGTGCCGATCTGCCGCCTCTTCTTGCCCGCGCGTATATTTTAAAAACAGCCTTTCCGCCGTTTGCGAACCGCCAAGAAGTATTGCCTGCCCCGCTTCAGGAGAGCCAGAAATTAGCGCGCCGATGCCAAGCAAATAGCTGAGCAACATCGTATTATTCGCGCCTTTCATTTCTTCAGAAGAGCGCGCGATATGGCCCGCAGCAATGTGGCCCGTTTCATGCGCAATCACACCAATTAGCGCGTTAGGGTTTTTATATTTGCGCAATAATCCAGTGTTTATAAATACATTTTGTCCGCCGCTAACAAAGGCGTTTATTGAATCGTCATTCACAATAAAAATGCGGATATTTTGCGCTTCAAGATTTGCAGCAGAAAAAATTGGATCAGCGATTTCGTGGAGGAATTTTTCGGTTTCGGCATCGCGAATCAGTGATGGAGAGGCTTTAGATGAGATAGCAAAAAATGAGAAGGAAATCAGAAGAATAAAAAATATAGATTTTCTGAAACCATGTGTCATAAAATAGGTTCTAATTTTTATGTGTGGAAATTATTAGTTTAGGGTAAAAATTAATTTAAATCACACGCATTTTTACCTTAAACCAAGACTTTTCAAATAATAACAAAAATTACCAATGCTCTACAATCTTCACGACACTGGCTTTTTAAAAACTCTCAAACAATTAATTTTTTGGCTTAGTTTAACCGCTATGTTTGGGCTATTTATTTTTTTGCTACAAAACGAAATCAAGCTACCACAGCGCCATATCACGCTTGAGATTGATATAAAAAATAAAGTAAATATTTGCTCGCCCGATGATCCAAAAGATTTAAAGCAGAAAAAAATATATGAATTTTAGAGAATTATTAATTATCTGAAATTTATATTTTATCATTAAGACCTTATGGCAACTGATTCAATCGAAAATTTCCTCGAAAAATTACGAGCTGAAGAAGGCCTCGCATCAAACACAATTTCTTCTTACAAAAAAGATTTAGAATTATTTCAAAAATTTTTAAAACGCCAAGATATTACATATGCAAGCTCTGAGCACCTAAAATCTTATCTGCATTTTCTTCATAAACAAAATTTAAAATCATCATCAATCGCGCGAAAAATTTCTTGCTTCAAAAATTTTTATAAATTTTTAGAAGACGAGAAGCTAATAAAATCAAGCCCCGCCAATAATTTAGAAAGTCCGAAAAAAGATTTTATTTTGCCAAAAGCTTTGAGCGAGGAAGAAATTTTTAAGCTGCTTGATTGCGCCAATAAAGATGATTCAGAGCTAGGGATCCGCTTGGCATGCATGTTAGAAGTGCTTTATGCCGCAGGTTTGCGCGTTACAGAATTGGTTGCGTTACCAATTAGCGCAATTCAAAAAGATACAGTTGGGTTAAAAAATTATTTAATTGTGAAGGGAAAAGGAAGTAAAGAAAGGATCGCTCCGCTTAGCAAATCTGCCATTGCAATCTTGTTGCGATATTTGGAATTGCGCAAAAATTTGGGCTATGAAAAATCGCAATGGCTTTTTTTTGGCGGGAAAAATTCTGTGTTTTCTGGCAGCAAAAATTCTATTATCGCAAATCTATCAACCGACAATCATCTTACGCGCCAAGGCTTCCATGGCCTTCTAAAGCAACTCGCGATCAAAGCCAATATCAATCCTGACCGCGTTTATCCGCACGTAATTCGCCATTCTTTTGCCTCGCACCTTTTGAATCATGGCGTCGACTTGCGCATTTTACAAGAATTGCTGGGCCATAGCGATATTTCTACAACACAAATTTACACACATATTTTAGATTCGAAATTGAAGGAGTTAGTATTTAAGCATCATCCGCTCAATATTTCTTAGATAAGCTTTGGCGAATAAAGCTAAATTTCATCGCCAAAAACACGCTGATAAAACTCGCGCAAAACTGACTTTTCTTCATCAATCACCTTGTTAAAAAAGCTCAACACAAAAGCCGTTTTCACCACGCCAAAAATCTCAATATTTCTGCCCCAAGAAATTAGCGTACGCAGCGAAATTAGGTTAGAAATATCGCCGTTTCTAAAAGATTCGCGTGTTAAATTGGCTAAGCGCACCATGGCTTGCGCCGTATTTTGATGCAACTTCGAATTCAAAAACGCCAATTTTTTTAACAGAATTTCTACCTCATGTTTTTCATCAAGATAATTCAGCGCCGCCACAATATTCCAGCGATCCATCTGCGCCTGATTAATTAAATTTGTGCCATGATAAATTCCTAAATCATCGCCTGCACCCAAAGTGTTAGATGTTGCGAACAGTCTAAAATACTGGCTCGGCGTAATAATTTCATTTTCTTCAAGCAGCGCAAATTTTCCTTCTTCTTCAAGCAAGCGCTGAATCACAAATGAAACATCGGTGCGAATTGCATCATATTCATCAAAGACGAGCGCTATGTTGTTTCTAAGCGCGAAGGGGATAATTCCCTCTTTAAATTCCGTCACCTGCTTACCATTTTTTAGCGTGATAATATCTTTTCCCACTAAATCTAGTCGCGTAATTTGCGAATCGAAATTTACCCGCAAGCAAGGCCAGTTAAGGCGCGCCGCCACTTGCTCGATATGCGTAGATTTGCCAGTGCCATGCATTCCTTGAATTAACACACGCTGGTTGAAGGCAAAGCCAGCAAGGATCGCCAGAGTAGTGCCTTCATCAAAAACATAACTCAAATCAATCTGCGGCACATATTGGCTTGCAGCTGCAAAGCCTTTAACCTCAAAGTCGCAAGCGATTCCAAAAACTTTTTTACAATCGATTTTTATCATAGAATTACCGCGTTTTTAAAAAATTAATAATCTTATTAATCGAAGTCTCATGCCCGCCATTATTGGTCTCAACCTTAAAATCTGCCAAAGCATAAATGGGATAACGCTTACGGGCAAGATCTTCCAACACCTCACGCCTATTCTGATTATTTAATAATGGCCGATTATTTTTACCACTCAAGCGATGCAAAATCACCTCCAACGGCGCCTCCAGCCATATCACCACAGCCTTCCCGCGCAAAATCTCCCGCACCTCTTCACTAATAAAAGCCCCACCACCAAGCGACAGCACCACATTCTCCTCCCGCGCCACAATCTCGGCAATCACCTCTTTCTCGACATCACGAAAATAAGCCTCACCACGCGCCGCAAAAATCTCCGCAATAGTTTGCTGCTCTCGATCCTCAATCTCCAAATCTGAATCAACAAAATAATAGGCCAACCTCTCTGCCAACTTATTCCCCAAGGTAGTCTTCCCCACCCCCATTAACCCAATAATTGCAATGATTTTCGGCATTTTAAAAATTTAATTTCGAGTTAATTTTAGTCTATGATAATTTTATAATTGGGTGAATTTTATTTTGATTAGCCCCTCCTCCCTACTAGGAGACGCCGCTCACGCCGCGGCGATGCGGGCCTCCTAGTAGGGAGGAGGGGCTAATCAAAATAAAATTCACCCAATTATAAAATTATCATTCCCCACGCAAAAAAATTTCTTGAAAAAAACTTAAGAGTAATTATATTACAAAATGTTGCCCAAGTGATTTTTCACTATAAATTAAATTCAAGGAGATTGCAATGTCAGACTTCATCCGCTCAAACAGATCTGCCAGCTCATCTTTCGCTTCAGCCGCTGCAGGCGTCTCTTACGATGCTGGCCTTCGCGCTTACATGATCAAAGTTTACAATTTCATGTCTATCGCCCTAGGAATTTCAGGCGCCGTAGCCTTCTTAGTTTCAAGCTCTCCAGCTTTAATGGCAGCAATTTTTGGCACGCCACTAGCTTGGGTTGTAATGCTTGCCCCACTTGGCTTCGTGATGTTTTTTGGTTATAAATTAAATTCAATGTCGGGTGAAACAGCTAAAACTTATTTGTGGATCTATTCTGCATTAATGGGCCTTTCACTTTCAACAATTTTCATCGCTTACACCAATGCCAGCATTGCTCGCGTATTCTTCATCAGCGCCGCAACTTTCGGATCGATGAGCCTCTACGGATACACCACCAAAAAAGATTTAACAGGCATGGGTTCATTCCTCTTCATGGGCTTAATTGGCCTAATCGTAGCCTCTTTAGTTAACCTATTCTTGAAAAGCTCTGCATTAGATTTTGCATTATCTGCAATTGGGGTCTTGATTTTTATAGGCCTTACCGCTTATGATACTCAAAGAATCAAACAATCTTACTACCGTTCTGCTGACAGCGAGATGACTTCAAAGCTTGCAGTGATGGGCGCGCTTAGTCTCTACATGGATTTTATCAACCTTTTTATCATGATGTTGAGATTCTTTGGTGATCGCAAATAGCTTCACAATAGATCGTTTAAGTTTTTCAAAACTCGCATAGCGAAACCTTCGGGCAAGTAAAGCGAGTTTTTTATTCCTTGGTAGCTCAGTGGTAGAGCAAGTGACTGTTAATCACTTGGTCGGGGGTTCGAATCCCTCCCAAGGAGCCACATTTTTTGAACAGCTTTACATTTTTAAATTATGAAAATTTTCAACTCGCTGAAATCAGCTAAAAAAAGAGACAAAAACTGCAAAATCGTACGCCGCAAAGGTCGCCTTTACGTAATCAACAAAGTTAATCCTAGATTTAAAGCTAGACAAGGATAATTCACAGCATGAGAATCGGCACTAGAGCGAGTAAGCTTGCACTGATTCAAGCTGCAGAGATTAAAAATCTCTTACTTAAAAACACTTCCCTTACAGAAGATCAGATTGAAATCGTCACCATCACAACTTCGGGCGACAAAATTCAAGATCGTAACCTTGCCGAGATAGGCGGCAAGGGTCTTTTCATCAAAGAGCTTGAAGAGGCTTTATTAGCAAATAAAATCGATATTGCAATTCACTCAGCAAAAGATGTACCTCCAATAGTGCATGAAGCCACGATAATCGCGGCTTTCACCGCAAGAAAAGATCCGCGCGATTATTTCATTTCGCAAAAATTTAATTCGATAGATGAACTACCAAACCATGCCGCTATTGGCACCTCATCAGCAAGACGCAAAGCGATTTTGCTGCGTTTGCGACCAGATTTAAACGTTGTAAATTTTCGTGGCAATGTTGAAACTAGGCTTGGCAAGCTTGCAGATGGTAAAGTTGATGCTACAGTTTTAGCCACTTGTGGGCTTGATCGCCTGCAAAAAGAAATTGCAGCTAAAAATATTATTCCGCTTGAAACCATGCTGCCTGCGGCTGGACAAGGTGCTTTAGCAATTCAGATTCGCGCCAAAGATTCAATCTCCAACAATTTGGTGAGAAAAATTAACGATGAAGAAAGCGAGAGTTGCGTTGCCACTGAAAGAGCTTTTTTGCGCGAGTTAGGCGCATCATGCAAAACACCAGTGGCGGCTTATTGCAAGCGCGAAGGCGATGTTTTAAATTTGCGCACAATTATCTTTGATTTTGATGGTAGTGAGATTTTTGCCACAGAAAATTCTGGCAAAATTAATGATGGAGAAAACTTGGCACTGAAAGCAGCAGAGGAAACCAAGCTACAAGCGGCGAAATTATTGGCGAAAATTTGCTATTAAAAGCTACGCTGATTTTGTATTTGTTGCTTGATCGATGGCGGCAGTGGCAGTTGGGCTGATCACAGACGCCCCCGGCAACCTTTGAGAAGTTGCAGCTACACCGCTCCCCTCTTTATATGCTGTATTTCTAGTTGCATCAGATAAAGCTTTCAGCGATCCATTTTTGTCTTCTATTTTTATTTTAGAGATATC
>CAMCAW010000035.1 GCA_945872855.1 Rickettsia typhi
TAAACACCAAAAATTACCAAAACTGCGAACCAAAGCGCAGAAAAAATCAAAAAAATTCCAAAAAAATCGAGTAAAAAATTTCTAAAAGTTCTGAGTTAGATTTTTTTAGTTTAAATTTTTTGGGAAGTTAGATTTGCGACGGGTTCTTATTTTGATTGGCTTCATTCGTAACCTCTTGCTCAGAGATTCAGAGAATTTTTTTGACAAGAGGTAATTATGATTTTGTGTCCTCTTTGGATTTTACTGGCTCCGCACGATTTGGTTCGAACTTCATCTTGGTAAGCGATCGGGCTTTTTATAATTTTGCGAACTTTTTTGATCTCCGTGACTATATTAACAATTTGAAAATTTTTAAAAGATGGCGTAGATTATTTGTCTAATAATCTAAACTTTTTTATTAACAAATTTTGCGAATATGAGACCTTTGATTAAAAGAAGTTTTTATATAGTAGTTTTATTACTATCATTATTAGTTGTAGGTTCAACAACTAGAGTTGTTGTTAAAAACTTTTTAAGAAATAAAGAAATTACTTCTCATCTATCAAATTTGGGAGCTACAAAAGATGAAATAAAAAATCTGACAGCAAATATAAAAAATTACAAAGATAATTTTGAGGATTTGTGGAATGAAAAATCTTTTCGCTCTATCATGTTAAGAAATACTGCATCTTTAATAAATAAGGAAACTCCTACCAAGATTGATGAAGTGACTTATTTGATTAAAGTTGAAACAGATGAAGATAAAAAATTTTCTTATAAATACAGAGTAAATTTTACTTATGATGAAGGTAAAAAGATTTTTGATAGTTATAAAGAAACTTTATATCAGGATAGAAAAAAATATTGGTGCTATGATGATAGAGGTAAAGACTTTAGAAAGATGAAAGTAGTCGTATACTATGAGTACTTTTCTATAGATATGTCTCCAATCGGGAGTTACTCAATTAATAGTGGTGAGGGTTGTTAATAAATTTTTCATCAAAATCTTGATCTAGATGACGGCATTTGGAATCTCCCTCGTAGTTGAGCTTGTGAAAAGTGGCAACTGAGTTGGTTAAGGTTGCTGATAAAAATGACGCCAGAATTAGGAAGTAAAAAAGAATTGTGGATTTGAGTTTTTCGGCAATTTCTCTCTCTATTTCTCCGGAAAGGCTGCACCTCAAAAAAAAAGATAATTCTATAAATTGTTCATGATTACTTGTGAGAATTATTTTAAAACTCTGGCCAGACCATTTTAATTTTTAGTACAAATGAATCAGCAGAACTCATTCTCAACAATAATTGCCAACGCAAAAGAAGCCGAAAATAATTTAATAGAACTTCTAGATAGAATTGATGCAGAAGCGGCGTTATCGATCATGATGGCTCAACTTTTAACTGCTACGCCTGAACAAAATGCCGCGGATCAAAATGGTAGTCATTCCGCAATGATTGAAATTTTAGTAAAATTTTGTCTTCCAAGATTCGGTGCTAATGTTGGAAAAATCATGAGCGTTCAAGAAAGCACTGATTGTTATGATTTGTTGTCAAAAATATTAAACGGAAAAATGTTTTCGGATTGCGAAATAGGTTCTCCTAATTCTATCGTGAGATCTCTTAAAATGAGATCGGAAGTAGTAAGAGGCTCATCTTATCCAGAACACAGCAGTAAAAAGATTATACAAATTCAGGGTCGTTTTGATGCTTGGTTTAAAAATAAAAGTGGAATAAGTCCAAGTAGAGCAATTGAGATAATTTTTGCTATTCATCAGCATCTGGAAGATAGCTTTAATCATAATCTAGAGTCATTTCGCAGTACTGGCGAAGAATTTGCAGAAAAATTTTCTTCAATAAAAAAAACGAAAAATAAAACTGCTGCAGAAGAAGATTTTTTGAAGTATTTGCGCAAAAAAGAAACTGCAAAACAGTTTGGATTTTTTGTAAAGTTAAATGAATTAATTCCTGAAGTTTTTCCGGCAATGATTGAAAATTTACCTATTAGCGTCTTAGCCAGCCATGAAGAAGCGGAGTCATTAAAAAAACTTATAGGTATTTCTCAAAAATCTTACAAAGAAGATGCTGAAATACAGCGATATCCATTATATGTGCTGAATTCTGGTAAGGTTCTATTGTCTAATCTCTCGAACTGTCTTGATGTATTGTGGGATGCGTTTGAAGAAGTTGCTAAATCTGAGCCAGATTTTTTTGATAAAAAATATCGTAAACATAAATCGGAATGGCTTGAAAAAGAAGGCAAGAATTTGCTAAGTAAAATATTTCCCGACGATGCCATATTTTCAACTTTAGATTACCCAAATCCTGATATTAAAGGTGGAACCGCAGAATTAGACATAGCAATAAAATGGGGGCCATTTCTACTTTTAACAGAAGCAAAAGCAAAACAGTTTAGATTTGAATCTGTTCGCGGCGATATTGGTCGACTAAGAACTGATATTAAAAATAATGTTGAAGATGGTTATGAGCAATCCCTACGCGCTATGCGTTACATAGAATCTACAGATGAAGCAGTGTTTACAGAGAGAAGTAGCGGCAGAGTTTTGAAATTTAAAAGAAACGAAGTTAGTTCGATTTATCATTTTTCGCTTTCTCTGCATCATTTGAATGATGTGGCCACTGAACTAAATAAAACAAAGGAGTTGGGCTTATTTCGTGATGGTAATTATCCATTTTCGATTTGCTTGTCTGATCTGGAATTAATTTTAAAATCAGAAATTACCCCAGATATTTTTTTGCATTATATTAAAAAACGCGTCGAAATCTTGAATGCTAAAGAAGAATGGAGTGGTGATGAGTTAGATCTTTTTGGCGGATATTTGGATTGTAGGCTTAACGTTAATAATATCCCGGATTTAGGACCAGATCATAATTTCACTAATTTGTCTTTTGGAGGATATTCAGGTGATTTTGATAGGATGATGTATTTTGAACGCGGAGATATAAGCACAAAGCCTGATATCAGTCTATCTTTACCAGATGAAGTACGAGATATATTCGATCAATTAAAAAAAAGAGATGATAATGAGGCTAGAAAAATAGCATTTTCGCTGCTGGATTTGGATAACAAAACTTTATTTAACATCGCAAAAGCAATTTCTGAGTTAAAAAATGCTGTAATAGAAAAAGATAGATTCCGTATTTGTGCGTTTTCTGATGGCAAGGTTGCAATTTCAATTGTTGGATCAAGCTCTGCCACAATAGCAGAATTAAGTACCAGAACAAACTTAAGATCTAAAATTGAGAAGCATCGTAGAAAATTAAATAAAAGCATTGGCTTTGGAATAATTTGTCATCAACCAGGTAAAAATACCGCCTTTGATGTCACAAATTATTTAGAATATGAATGGATGCCAAGCGCAGAAATGGATCAGCTGATAGAGCGTGAACCAAGTTTTGTACGTGTGACAAAAACCAATGACGTTAGAAGAAATGATAAATGTCCCTGTGGTTCTGGTAAGAAATTTAAAAAGTGTCATTTAAGTTAATCAGCTGTACTAAAAAAGTTCGCAAGTGGGGTCATCTGCTCTAGCAAAAAACACTACAAACTTTTTGTCGGTTTCCTCTTGTAATCACCTTTGGAGTCAATGAAATCAAGGGTTAAAAATTTGGAGAACGGTTCGCAAGATACCGCACTTGCTCCACCACTAACCACAAGAACTGCTAAGTTTTTTTGGTCATATTCTAAATTCAGTAAATTCGAAAAAAGGAACTAAAGCTGGACTAGGTCTCCTGACTCAGTCCACATGTTCAGTTCTAAAATTTCTTGAGACCAATCTAAAAAAGACATATTTGGATTAACTATCGAATAGAGGCTAAAATACTGTTTTTTGAGATCTTTAAATCGTTTGCGGCTCTTTCTGCGGTAAAGGAAAGTTGCCCTGATTTTCTTAAGTCTTTTAAATATTCTGAGAATTTTGCCATAAAATTTTTGTTTTTTGATAGCAGTTAAGCATCGCACTTGTTGCAAATAATCGGAAGTTCAATTACAGCTTGCAAAGCAAGATTAATATTTAGTGCTTTGAGTTTTGTTAAATGATCAATGACAGCATGGTTATGAAGTTCGTGCACTTCATTGCATTTTTGGCAAATTGTTAGCACTGATAACAAATGCTGGTGATCGTCATCACAATCACAGGCAACAAAAGTGTTAAGTTCATTAATTTTATGCACCTTGCCACTTTCCATCAAGGCATCAAGGGCGCGGTAAACAATTGGCGGACTTTTGATGCCAAATTTTTGCACTTTCTCAAGAATTGCATAAGCGCTTAAAGGTTGCGCGTGGCCGCGTAACACTTTTAGTACTAATTCAGGTGATGAAGTAGATAATTTTGAAGGACGCGGCATAATAATGTTTTATAGAAAGTTTGTTATATTATAACAAATGGCTTTACAAAAATGATTGTTATATTGTAACATATCAAATTACTGAAGCTTTTGCAAGCGAATATTTTTTCGTGAATTTAATATAATAATTTACAGGCTAATATGAAATACTTTAAACCAGCACTTGCTGCATTTTCTGTGCTTTTAATATCTCAGGCATTCGCAGAAAATCAACCTACCGCCGCATTAAAGCCAATAGTAGTAACGGCAAATCCCTTGGGTCGCTCTGCAGATGAATTAACGCAGCCAGTAACTGCGCTTGCAGGCGATGATCTGTTCAAAAAATTACAGCCTACTATTGGAGAAACTCTTTCACAGGAACTGGGTATACGTTCTACATATTTTGGACCAAATGCAAGTCGCCCAGTTATTCGCGGCTTAGATGGCGATCAGATTCAAATTTTACAAAATGGCGTTGGAAATCTTGATGCTTCGGCGGCCAGTGTAGATCATAATGTGGCTATTGATCCGCTTTCTGTAGAGCGCATTGAAGTTATCCGTGGCCCTGCAGCATTGCTTTACGGATCTAAAGCCGTGGGCGGAGTTGCGAATGTGATTGATAATCGTATTCCTGATGAGCGCATTTCAGAAAAAATCACTGGTGTTGCAGATGCGCGTTTTAACTCTGCTAATCAAGAACGCTCTGGTTCTATATTGTTAGAAGGTGGAGTTGGAGATTACGCTTGGCATGCAAATGGCTTTAAGCGCACAACTGATGATGTTAGAATTCCGGGATCCGCTCGCTCTAATCGCTTGCGTGGAGAAGAGCCGCTTGCCGAAGGTGAATCGGAAGCAAGAAATAAGCTAACAAACAGCCAAAGCGAAAGCAAGGGTGGAACGGTTGGGGTTTCAAAAATCTTCAAAAAAGGACATTTCGGTGTAGCTCTTACAAACTACAGCAGTAATTATGGCACCGTTGCAGAGCCAGATGTGACAATTGATATGAGGCAACAAAGATTGGATATTGCTGGCGCATATAAAGAGCCACTAAGCTCTATTAAAGAAGTAAACTATAAACTTGGTCTTTCTGACTATGAACACACAGAATTTGAAGGAAGCGAGGCTGGCACGGTATTTAAAAACCGTGGTTATGATAGTCGCGTTGAGATAGTTCATAATAAGTTTGGCCTGCTTGAAGGTGCGGTGGGCCTTCAAGCGTCGGCAAGTGATTTTTCGGCGCTTGGAGCAGAAGCTTTCTTGCCTTCAAACACTACAAAAACTAACTCGGGCTTTATATTTGAAGAAATGCCTCTTGGCAATCTGCGACTTCAATTTGGCGGAAGGTTTGATTATCAAACAGTAAAGGCAAAAGAGAACCCTTCTTTTGGCCCTGCCGATTCGCGTAATGATTTAACGGGCAGTGGCTCTGCTGGTCTTGTTTATAAGCCTATAAAGGGTTACGCAATAGCGGTTTCTAGTTCATACACACAGCGTGCACCCAATGCTCAAGAGCTTTATGCTAATGGTCCACATCTCGCAACCAATGCTTTTGAAGTTGGGAATAAGAATTTAGATGTGCAGCAATCACAAGGTCTCGATCTTTCTTTTCGTAAAGAACTTGGGGCGGTAAAAGGTGAGGTAAATTTCTTTTACAATCGCTTCCAAAATTTCATTACTTCTGTGGCAAGCGGCGATAATGATCCAGAAAACGATCTGCCTATCTATAATTATGTCAATTTGAATGCTGAATTTTATGGAGCGGAAGCGAAAACAGAATTTACTGCTTATGATGCGAATTCGCATAAACTAGCTTTTGAAATGCGCGGTGATTATGTAGAAGCGCGCAACAGCGATACAAAAAAGCCTCTGCCGCGTATTGCTCCTTTGCGTATTGGTGGTAGCGCAATTTATAAATATCAGAAAATTGGCTTACGCTTAGATGCGGATTATACATTTGCGCAGACTCGCGTTGCAGAGTTTGAGCGCAAAACAGATGGCTATACAATGGTGAATGCTGGCGTGGATTATGCCATGAATATTGGGCCTTCCAACTCTAAGCTATATCTTAAAGCTACAAACCTGCTAAATGATGAAGCGCGTAGCCATGTATCATTCTTGAAAGATATTGCCCCACTTGCGGGCCGTTCGATCATGATTGGTGTTAGAAGTGCGTTTTAGGAGATGTCAAAATGCAGCACTGCAACAATTTAAGCTAAATCCATGAAACAATATAGCTATACTCTTTTGCATCATAGACATGGGGATCACGTTCATTTTAACCTAAGAAAAAAAAGTGATCACGAGCATTCACACGATCATCACGATCATTGTGAACCCTGTGGAGATGGAGATAACGCTTCCAAAAAACAGATTGGGAAAAATGACGAAGGCTGTCCTTGTTGTGCCGCCGCGATAGATCTTGATGAAGTTGCAACTGCATTAAATGAAATAAGTGCAAAGGGCGGTAATCTTGAAGTTCACGAACACTCGCTTGGAGAATTAGCTGATTTTTCTTCCGCGGCGCATTGGGGAATTTTTCTAGGAATTGCTGGTCCGTTAGCTCTTGTAGGATTAACGGCAGCATTTAGAAATATAAAAGGAACCATTAATAACAAATCAAAACTTGATGCTGTAATTAAAGGTTTAGAACAAGATATTGCGGGATACAAAGAGCGTAGAGATAATGCGTCTGGCAAGGAAAAAGAAGATTTAAGTGGCGTTATTCAAAGGCTGGAAGCATTTGGAGAAACTCTAAAATATTCAGAATTTGATACAAAATTCAATCTCGCCATTCCCGGTTTTGTAAATGGTGCAGCTTCCACGGCAGTTTTAAGTTCGGCAATTGTGAGTTCTCCTTGGGCTCTTCCTATTATCGCTCTTTATGCCGGATGTCAAACCACAAGAAATGGTTACGATCTATGGAGAATCTGGAACAGAATATTGCCAGAAGAAGTCAGGGAAGAAGTTCAGTTAAATGTAAAAGTTGGCATCAGAAAAATAAATCAAATTACCGACTCAAAAAGAAAATTTTACGCTGCCAATACATTGGGATTTGCCGTTTTTACCGTGGGAGCCGTAATTACAACGCTATCGGCTCTTTCTGTGGTTGGGGCTCCGGGAATGATTGTGGGAATTCCATTGCTTGCAGCAGGAGCAGTTTCAACTGGAATAACCAACAATATCTGGACCAATAAATTTAAACCGCGCAACGGCGATCTTGGTATTGATAGAGCCGAGCTTGATCTCGAAAGTATTCAGCAGGAAATCGGTGAAAGAAGAGAAATAAAAAAGATATTAAAAAATTACAGAGACAAACACTTGCCCAGCAAGGCAGTTAAACGCTTTGGATGTTCTTTGTTGTCATCCATGCCCTTTGGTAACAAAAAAGGGGCGAAACTGCTTCATGAAGTTAATCAATCAAGAATTTCTGAATCTAATAGTAGTGATGCAGATAGATTAGATCTGCTCGAAAGAGCTATAAATGTTAAAATAGTTTTAAAAGAAGCCAGCAACCATAACGAAATAGACCCGCTTTTGAAAAGAATTTCAGGGTTAGAAAAAATTAGCGAAGATGAAAAAGTTAAATTTGATTTGATCAGTTTTAATAAAAATAAGCCGGTCTGTGAACAGATTTTTGAAAGCTGCAGCGAGTTAGAAATTGACACCATAGTGCTCGATAGATTTATTAAAAATGCCATTCTTAAATCTTCCGAAGAACATGATGCTAGCATCAAAACCAAAGAAGAATATTTTGATAGGCTTCGAAGAAGCGGCCTGTTTACAATAAATGGTGACGAACTTGCTTTTGATCTTAAAGCTCTTGAAGAAAATCAAGAGATGAAAAGAGTTTTTATGAATTCGCTGGAAGAATGTTTGTTATTTGATTATGTCGAAAAATTAAAATATGAGCAATATGGATTAAATGATTTTTACTGGGCTCTTGGTAAGCAAAACAAAGAACAACCTCATTCACATGGCCATAAACGCAGCCATGGCCACCACCACCACCACGATCACGGCCATTCTTGCGCAGATGAAGAAGATCATAAAGGAAAAAAACATGATCATAGGCATCATGAACGCCATTCACATAATGTTGCGCACCCCGAAACTTACTCTCACCACGAACATTCATGTCGCCCTTTTCATCTGCCTTCAGCGCATCCAGCTTCCGACTCTCAAGCTTCAGCAGAAGACCAAAAAAGCGCCATGTCAGAAATTGAACAAAAATCATTTCAAGATTTACCAAATCCTAAATTGTGGTCACAAAGCCATCAAAATCTAGTAAAGTCAGCTCAGCTGATCAAGCAAAGACGGGAAACCGCCATTTAGTCACAAAAGCCATCAAAATCTAGTAAAGGCAGCTCATAGGCAATTTAAAATAGTTAGGTTCTTTTTTGCTGATTGCGACGTGCCCATTTTTTAAACAAAGACCCTTCAATGATGAATGCGTGCTTTTAATGCATAAAAAGACGCGAACCACCATTTCGCATACCCGTATTTCAAAAAATTACAATTTTTTTCCAAACATTACAATTTACTTGCTAAACCGCGCCAATATTATCTCGCCATCAATTTAAATTTATTATTTTCTCGTAATTAACGGCGGTAAGAGAGTCGCAAAACCGAGTTCGGTGTGCCGTATGTCTGAGGTTTTGGGGTTCTCTTACCACCGTTAATTACGAGAAAAATAATTCCTTATTAAAAACTGAACCCATAGAAAAATGTGCGGAATCGTTGGCGTTGTTGGTTCTAGCGAACCTATCGCAAAAATTATAGAAGGCCTAAAAAAACTAGAATATCGCGGCTACGATTCTGCTGGCGTTGCGCTGATTGATGGCGGGCAATTTAAAACTGTGAAGCAAGAAGGTAAAATTGCCAAGCTAGAAGCGGTGGTAAAAAAATCGAAAATCTTTAGCAAAAATTCTACAGAAAAAGTTGCAATTGGCCACACTAGATGGGCAACGCATGGTCGCCCCAGCCAAGAGAACGCCCACCCTCACGCCTCATCAGAAATTTCCGTGGTGCATAATGGCATCATCGAAAATTATCAAGAATTGCGTGATTTATTGCGCAAAAAAGGCGTGAAGTTTTTGAGCGAAACTGATAGCGAAGTCTTGCCGCACTTGATTGAAATGTATTTGAGAGAATCTTTGGGCGCGAAATCCGGCAAAGAGAAATTAGCTGCAGAATCTAGTAAAAAATCTATCGCGCAGTCTGGCCAAAAAGCTTCCGCAGAAAACATCAAAAGCGCCATCATTAAAACCCTAAAAAAAATCGAAGGATCTTACGCGCTTGCGGTTATTTTTCGCGATCAGCCAGATTTAATTTTGATTGCCAAAAAAGGCTCGCCATTATTGGTTGGGCTTGGAAATGGCGAAAATTATATCGCCTCCGACTACTACGCGCTGGCCGATCACACCAATAAAGTTATCTATTTAAATGATGACGAAATTGCCTTGGTTCACAAAAAAGAAGTCGAATTTTTTGATGTAGAAGGGAAGGCGATAAAAAAATCTGCAAAGGTTATGGAGGCCGCGAATAACAAGGTTTCGAAAGAAGGCTACGCGCATTTTATGTTGAAAGAAATTTACGAGCAGCCGCAAGTTTTAGAAAACACAATCCAAAATTATGTCGAGCTTGATAATAGCAAAATTCATTTGCCGAATTTTCCATTTAAGTTGGAAGGTATAAATAAAATCACTGCAATTGCCTGTGGAACCTCTTATTACGCGGCTTTGAACGCTAAATATTTAATCGAAGAAATTGCTGGAGTTGAAGTTGAAGTTGATATCGCTTCAGAATTTCGTTATCGTCATCACCCATTTCGTAAAGATAATTTGATGGTTTTCATTTCGCAATCGGGTGAAACGGCAGATACAATTGCGGCGCTAAAATATGCGAAGACTAACGGGCAAAAAATTCTCTCAATTGTAAATGTGGCGCAAAGCAGCATGGCTCAGCTCTCCGATGCCGTTATCAAAACTGTTGCGGGGCCAGAAATTGGTGTGGCTTCAACCAAGGCTTACACTGCGCAAGTGGCGGTTTTGGCGCTTTTTGCGTTGAAGCTTGGCGCGGCGAAGGGCGTGGTTAAAGCTTTGGCGATGGCAAAATATTTAGCGCAGTTGAGTGGCGCGGCGCAAGAATTGTCGGCGATTCTCGATAAAAACAATGTGAAGAAAATTGCCAAAGTTGCGAAATATTTAGTGAAAGCGCAGCACATTTTATATATTGGTCGTGGGCTGTCATACGTTACGGCGCTTGAGTCGGCGCTGAAATTGCGTGAGCTTTCTTATATCGATGCGCAAGCAATTGCGGCGGGAGAATTGAAGCACGGAACGATTGCGTTAATTGATAAAAAAATGCCCGTAATTGTTATCGCGCCAAGCAATCATTTGTTCGAAAAAATCGCTTCAAATATTGAAGAGGTGAAGGCGCGCGGCGGCAAGGTGATTGTGCTTTCGGATAAAAAAGGAATTGCCAATTTAAAAAATCTCGCCACGCAAACTATCGAGATTCCGCAAACTTCTGGCACTATTGGAGAGGCGTTGATTTCGGTGGTTCCGCTGCAATTATTGGCTTATTATGTGGCGCTTTATAAAGGGAACGATGTTGATCAGCCGCGCAATTTGGCGAAATCGGTGACGGTGGAATAAATTCACGACAACTCCCTTTCCGTCACCACCATAGAAGAGGCGTGACCATCGCTAACTGCCGATTTAGGTTTGAAATATCCCGCCACATCTTTTGACTTTTCTCGCGTCATCATGTCGGCCATTAATTTATAGGATAAATCTTTATCGCGACCCTCAACCTCGTTGCCTCTAGTTGGGTCGCCAGTAAAATGTGGAGAATCGTGAGTGTCTTCATCTTTAAAGCGAAGGCCTAAGCCGTCTATAATTTTTCTTCCCCTAGAATTGGCGATTACTTTGTTTGTAATTTTTTTGAATTTACTTTCGCCCTCAACATCTCTTAATAATTTTTGCTGAAAAACTTTGGATGATACGTCCTCCAAGCGTTGCTCCTCTAGCTTTTGCTCATCAGAAATCTGCTTGCCGGGATGATAAACTTCTAGGGGTAATTTTTGATAAACTTTTATTCTGTGATCATCGATTTTCACAACATCCATATTTACATGCTCACTTGGCAATGGTGGAAATTTTTCTGGTGATAAAGCATTAATTAATTGATCGTTAGAACCTTCAATTACAACGCCACTTGGCGCAGGAAACAGTGGATCAACACTTGATGCCGCAATATTTGGCATATCAATGCGGCGCATATTTTCTATACCTTCTTTTATTGTGGCTTCAGAAATATTTAGTCGTCGCATCAGCATTGCTAAAGCATTGGTTTGACAATTCGCAGTTACCGAACCAAAACTAGAATTATAATTGCGCGCCTTTGATAAATTGGCGATGATCGTCGCATCGTCTAAAGGAGTGCCATCGCCCTCGGGCGTAATTCCAGATTGCGTTATTAGCGGGCCATAAATTAATCTCGCTTGCTCTGATGTATAACCATTTGTAAAGCCATTGGGATCTATATTATGCCTTTTGATCAAATCAATATTAATTCTTACGCCAGCTGCATTTTTTGTTTTTCCGCTATTTTCATTTACCGCTAGCAAAAATTGCATTTCATCGTCAAAACCGTATTTTCTTACGCCTCTGGCAAAAATTTTTGCTTGAAAAATAATTGCGCCTCTCGCGTCTTTATCAGATAAAGTTGGTAATGTTTCTTTGTTTGCGGAAGTCATATTCCCCGGATTGATCAAGATGAACGGCGTTGATTTATCTAGGCCGCCTTGGTCTGCCTGCCATATTTTATCATCGTCTAAAGGGGTTATTTCTGGATTATTAATATCGTCGGCAAAAATTATTTTATAAAAGTTTTTAACTATCATGATTTTTTGAAAAAGTTGATAAATTTTTTTAACTTACACTAAAACCCGCGAATCAAAATATTTATCTGATAAGATTTTTGCGGCTTAATCAAGTTGATTGAGTTATTTTCTTTCACCGAAAAATTCACCAACAAACAGCAGCCGCCATAATCAACAATCACGCCGCGCGACATCGTTCTCTTGGCAATAAAATCATGCCCCGCATTTAGCGACACCGTTAATTTTGGCGTAATTCTAATCCCAATATTTCCGCTGCCTTGACTAACTTCTTGAGGATTGGTGTTATTTTTTCTGAGTAAAAGATAGTTGCCACTAATAAAAAATTTATCAAAAGTTAAATCAGAAGAAAGCGAGTTTACATCGTTGTGATAGCTTGATTCGTTGAGCTGAAAAGAATAAATCATGTTGAAGCGTTTCGGAATTTTGTAAGAAAGTTCGCCAACAATATTCGATTTATTATTGTCGTTGAACCCGCGAATCGACACATCTTGCGCCTTATTGGTGAAGCGATAACTTTGGCCCAAAGTTAATCCGAGTTGGCCATATTTATTAAACATCGAGCTCTTAACACCATAGCTGACGCGCTCTCCCGTTTCGTTGCGGTCATATCCAGCAATCCGATTATTGATGAATAAGTTATTCACCGTCAACTCTGAACTATTACTATCTTCATTTGGCAATTTCAAAAAATTCGTTCCAACAGTGCTCGAAACAAAATTGACAATTGGTTCAATCAGCAAAGTATTCGATTGCTTTTTTTGGATTAAAGGCAAGCGCCAACTTGCAGAAATTTCGGGCTTATAATTTTTTTGAACCGAATCATATTGCTTAGTTGCGCTGCTTCCGTCCTGAAAATTATTTTCTAACGAATATAAATCGCCTTGAACGCGAGCGTCAAAATTAAATAAATTTCCATGCAAATTAAGTGGAATTTTAACTTCGGGAGCAAAAGAGGCGCGCCGATATTGCAAACCGCTCTCGCGCGAAATGGCGCTAAAATTTGATGCGAAGGCAAATTTTTCGCCATGAGCAAGCGGCTTAGTTTCAACATAAGAATTGAGTGTTGGCAAAACAAATGGCGCGCTTTTTTCGTTCGTAACATCAACTAACTCTTGCACGCGCACTGTTTTCACGCCATAATAATCGCGGCCGTCAGTGTGATCAAATTGGGCATCAGAGATTGTATAAGCAAGGAAACTATAATTATAATCACGCAAATAGTTGCGGTCGCCAGCGGTGTTGAGTAAGTAAGTTGCGCTAGATTTTTCGTTAAAATCAAGTTTGCCTGAGCCGTTTAAAAGCCAACGATATTGCTTTTTGGTACGCTCAATAACGAGTTTATCGGTGTTAGAAGTGACGTTATTATTCGAGATTTCAAGAATGGTGTTATATTGACCATAGGCCGAGAGATGGCGAAAATCGTTGCTTACGGTCAATTGCTTTTTCGATAGATAAAATTTTGGCGTCACCGTTAAATCGGCATTTGGCGCAATATCGAGAAAATAAGGCGCGACCAGCCCCAGTCCGAAGCGGTTATTTTTAATGTAAGATGGCGCTAAAAAACCCGATTTTCTTTTGTTATCAGGAATTGGAAATCGCACATAAGGAGAGTAGAGAATGGGTATGTTGTAAAGTTTAATAATGCTATGTTTTGCTTTTATCACTTGCTTCTCGCGATCAATCGTGGCCTCTGTTGCGTTAATTGAAAGTGGATCGAAAAGTTTGCCCGCTAATGAGTTATTTCCATTAATTTCGCGATTAGGGCAGAGTGAGAAAATTGGGCGCTGAAATATTGTAATTTCTGGAGTTTTGCGATCGGCGCGCTCTGATTTGAGGTAAGAGCCATCGCTAAAAATCATCGTATCGTTTAGAAAAAATCCACTGCTAAAATCGCTCTTCACATGTGCTTCGGTGGCATAAACTTTGCCAACTTCTAAGTCTTTAATTTTAACATGGCCAGTGGCTACAATCCAGCCATCGGCTTTGTTGTAGGTGACTTTATCAGAAGTGAGTTTGGTGTTGTCTTTTGTGGCTTCAACATGGCCAGTGGCGATGACAATATTGCTGACTCTATCGCCATCAACGGCATCAGCTTTTAAAATAATAGGGCTATCAGAATCTTTGCTGGCGCTCTTCGGAGACTTAAAGGCGAGGGCAAAGCAATTGGTGTGGATAAAAATTAACAGCAGCAAAAATTGGAAAAAAAACTGACGTTTGATCACTAATTTATATTAAATTCAGTTTTTGCGGCCTTCTCTTTTTTAGCCAAATTGCAATCAGCATTCTTGTTAAAATTGTTGCCGAAAACATTGAAGACATAATACCGATTGAAAGCGTTACAGCGAAGCCTTTAACGGGCCCATTTCCAAATATATAAAGGAAAAGTGCGATGATTAAAGTGGTAGTATTTGAATCTATAATTGTGCGAAAAGCTTGAGAGAAGCCTTGCTCTACAGCCGCAAATACCGATTTTTTAGCGCGCAATTCTTCTTTGATGCGCTCAAAAATTAACACGTTAGCATCAACCGACATGCCCATTGTGAGCGCGATTCCAGCGATTCCGGGCAAGGTTAACGTTGCGCCAATTAGCGAGAGAACAGCGAGAATAATCGCAATATTTACGATCATTGCAATATCGGCGATGACGCCAAAAAAGCCATAAAATAAAACCATGAAAAATGCGATCAAAGCAAGCCCCGCAACAGATGCGATCGTGCCGTTTTTAATTGAATCGAGACCAAGCGAAGGCCCGACCGATCTTTCTTCGATAATTTTTAATGGAGCCGGAAGCGCGCCAGCTCTAAGCAAAAGCGCTAACTCACCCGCTTCTTGCGTAGT
>CAMCAW010000036.1 GCA_945872855.1 Rickettsia typhi
AAATTTTATGAATTCTATGCCAGACCTTGGCCTGATTGTCTTTGCACTAAGTATAGTTTTCGCTTATTGCGGCTTACCACTAATTTTATATCTCGTAACTTTTGCTTTTTATTTTCTAAAATTTGATTTTGGCGCAGCTTTTTGGATAAGCTATGCGGCCTTCTCCCTATTGTTTGCATTGCCATTTATAAGAAGAATCTCTGTAACAAAATTAATCGTTGCAATAATCAAAAAACTTGGCCTTTTGCCAAAAATTTCCGAAACCGAGAAAATCGCGCTAACATCAGGAACTGTATGGGTTGATGGCCAATTATTTTCTGGTAAACCAGATTTTAAATGGATTTTTTCGCAAAAATATCCACGCCTCACAAAAGAAGAGCAAAGTTTTCTTGATAATGAAGTTGAGGAAGTGTGCAAGATGTGTGTCGATTACGATGTGCAGCGCTTGCGCGACTTGCCCGCTGATGTTTGGCAATATTTGAAAGACAAAAAATTCTTCGGCATGATTATCCCGAAGGAGTATGGCGGGCTTGGCTTCTCGGCATATTTTCATAGTTCGGTTATTCAAAAATTGGCATCGCGTTCGGTGCCTTTGGCCATTACAGTCATGGTGCCAAACTCACTTGGGCCCGCAGAATTATTGATGCATTATGGCACCAAAGAGCAGCGCGATCACTATTTGCCGCGCCTCGCCGATGGTCGCGAAATACCATGCTTCGCGCTTACAGAGCCAACGGCTGGCAGCGATGCAACTTCCATCATTTCTAACGGTGTTTTATTTAAAGACCAAGATGGTTCGGTAAAAATTCGTTTAAATTGGAACAAGCGCTATATCACGCTGGGCGCGGTTGCAACGGTGATTGGGGTTGCTTTTCAATTGCGCGATCCAGATAAAATTTTCTTTGACAAGGAAGATGCTGGGATCACTTGCGCCCTTGTGCCACATGATACGCTGGGCGTTCGTCAAGGCAGAAGACATGATCCATTGGCTACGCCTTTCATCAATTCTCCGCTTAATGGCGAGAATGTTATCATTGGCCTCGATGCCATAATTGGCGGGCAGAGCGGGCTTGGCAAAGGCTGGAAAATGCTGATGGAATGTTTGGCGGCTGGTCGTGGAATTTCTCTACCTTCAACAGGCTGTGGAGGCTCTAAATTCGTGGCTCGGGCCATTAGCGCTTATGCGGCGACTCGTCAACAATTTGGCGCTGCAGTTGGAAAATTTGAAGGCGTAGAAGAAGTTTTGGCAAGAATTGTAGGAAGAACATACACTGCTGAGGCCTTGCGCAGCTTCACTGCAGGGGCAATTGATTCTGGATCAAAACCAGCGGTGATTACGGCAATCGCAAAATATCACGCGACAGAACTTTTTCGCCAAGTAATAAATGATGGCATGGATATCATGGGTGGACGCGCCATTATCAAGGGTCCGCGCAATTTATTGGCCAATGCTTATTTTTCTGCGCCAATCTCAATTACGGTTGAAGGGGCAAATATTATGACGCGCTCTCTAATGCATTTTGGTCAAGGCGCAATCATGTGTCACCCCTACGCCTATGCAGAAGTAGAGGCTTTAGAAAAAAATGATGTTAAGGCTTTTGATCACGCATTTTTTGCGCATATAAAACATTTATTACGAAATTTTGTGCGTTCAGTTGCGCTATCAATTACTCGTGGGCGCTTGAGCTGCGGCGCTTGCCAGCCTAAGTCAAAAATTGTTGCAAAATATCAGCGCAAAATTGAATGGGCTTCTGCAAGTTTTGCATTTCTTGCTGATATAGCAATGGCGCGCTTTGGTGGCGATTTAAAGCGCAAAGAAAAACTAAATGGTCGTTTTGGTGATATCCTTTCGGCCCTTTATCTATCAGTGTGCGTGCTGCGTAAATTTATTGAAGAAGGTGCAAAAAAAGAAGATGAGGTTGTGGTTGAATATGCAATCAAAGAGCTGTTGGGCAAGGCGCAGCAAGGATTTGATGGTATCTATCAAAATCTATTTGCTGGCTTCGGAAAATTTATTTTATTGCCATTTGCCTTTTGGGCGCGCCTCAATGCTTTTGTTTGTCCGGCTGATGATGCGCTTAGTCACAAGGTGGCGAAAAACTTACTTAAAAATGGTGAATTTCGCGATTCTTTAACTGCAGGGATTTTTGTTTCGCAAGATAAGAGTGATAATCTTGGTAGATTGGAAAATGCTCTGAAGCTATATGAGGGAAGCGCTGCTACGATTGAGAAAATTAAATTAGCAATTCGTAACAAAACTTTGCCGCGTAAAAGAGTTGAGGATTTGTTAAGTTTAGCGCAAGAGAAATCGATTATTTCGATTGAGGAATTGCATGTGGCGCAAGAGGCTTTTGCGGCGGTGCTAGATGCGATGCAGGTTGATGAATATTCGCTTGAGGAGTATAAAAAGATTTAGTTTGAATATCATAGAACAAGAAAAGCATTTATGAAATTCTTTGACTGAATCAAAACTAGGTCACGTTATGTCCCTGCGGGACGCGCTGACCTAGTTTTGATTCAGTCAAAGAATTTCATAAATGCTTTTCTTGTTCTATGATATTGATTTTATTTTGGTGGTAATGGCGAATATTTTGAGAATCTTATGAAGGGTTTTGTAAATTTTTGGATTTGCTTCGTTTCGGTATCGCGAATTTTTTTAAGATTTTTTTAACATTACGAATAATGATTTTACTAATCGATAATTATGACAGTTTCACCTACAACCTCTACCACTACTTGATTGAAGCGGGCGAGAAAGATGTTGTGGTGAAGAGAAATGATCAAATTTCTATTGCTGAAATTCAAAAGTTAAATCCGCGTGGAATTGTGCTATCGCCAGGGCCGTGCACTCCTAACGAGGCAGGGGTTTGTTTGGAGGTGATTGAGAAATTGCAGGGAATTTTTCCGATTTTTGGTGTGTGTTTGGGGCATCAGGCGATTGGTCAAGCCTTTGGTGGCAACGTTGTGAAGACTTATCCGATGCATGGAAAAATTAGTGAAATTTTTCATAGTGGCAAAAATTTATTTCAAAATATTCCGTCGCCGTTTAAGGCTACGCGTTATCATTCGCTGATTATTGAGAAGGAAACTTGCCCCGCAGAGCTTGAGGTTACTGCATGGACAGCTGATGGGATAATTATGGCGGTGGCGCATAAGAAGCATAAAATTTTTGGGGTGCAATTTCATCCAGAGTCTATTGCCTCGGAGCATGGGCATCAGATTATGCGTAATTTTCTGGAAATTATTTAGCGGTGTATATGGGGCGCAACTTACTCTCGTCTTAAGTTGCGGCATCTTGAGCAAATTATTATATTCGTGCGCGGGCGCATTTTTCAATTATTCATGAGTTTAAAAAATCTTACACATTTTCAGTTTGAGGAAATTTTTTCTAATATTATTGAGCAAAAAATTTCTAAAGCTGAAACGAAAAAAATCCTGTTAGAAATAAATGACAATGGCTTTTCGACGCAGATTTTTCTAGGTGCGACGGCGGCTTTAAAAAAACGCATGATTCAAATTCATGCGCCAGAAAATGCGATTGATGTTTGTGGAACTGGTGGCGATAAACTTGGCACGCTCAATATCTCTACTGCGGTGTGTTTTGTGGTAGTGGCTGCGGGAGTTACAGTTGCTAAGCACGGTAACAAAGCGATTTCTTCTAATTCTGGTTCGGCAGATATTTTTTCGGAGCTAAAAATTGAGATTTCTAGCGATGTTGCTGTGATTGAAAAAACTTTACGTGAGAAAAAATTATGCTTTTTGTTCGCGCCATTTTTTCATGAGAGCTTGAGGGGATTGGCTGAGATGCGTAAAGAAATTGCGCAAGAATTTAATGTGCCGACGATTTTTAATTATTTAGGGCCACTGTTAAATCCTGCAAATACTGCAATTCAACTAATTGGAACTTCGAAAAAAGAAACGATGTTGCCAATGCTTGAGGCCTTGAAAACTATGGGTTCAAAGCGTGTTTATGTGGTGCATGGATTTGATGGAATGGATGAAATTACGCTTTGCGATAATTCATATTTAATGCGTTTGGAAGAGGGAAAAATTGCTGAAGAAATTATTGATCCGACAAAATTTGGTTTTGCGAAGGTTGGGATTGAGACCTTGAAAGGCAAGGATCCGCAGCATAATTCACAAAAATTAATTGCGTTGTTGAGTGGCGAAAAATCTGTTTATCGAGATATTGTGGTGTTGAATGCGGCCTTTGCTTTGCAGTTGGCGCAAAAGGTAAAAACGGCGGAAGAGGGCGTAGAAAAAGCTCGAGAAGTGATTGATAGCGGCGCGGCACGAGATGTTTTGAATTTGTTGCAGAGAAATTCTTAGCGACGCTGCCAGCTCAATTAATTCATAAAAGTCACACCTATGAAATTAGGCGCCGATCGTGAATTATTGCCCAAAAATCAATTGCTGCACATCGTTAAAAGTAGTAAAAAGCATCAGCGTTAAAACCAGCGCCATGCCAATTTGAAAGCCAATATTTTGCGCTTTTTGCGGCAAAGGTTTTTTTATCACCATCTCGATTATATAAAAAAACAAATGCCCGCCATCTAGCATTGGCACAGGCAGAAGGTTCATTACTCCAAGATTAATTGAGATCATCGCCATAAACCACGCCACCACAGTAATTCCCATTGTAACCGTTTTTCCAGAATATTTTGCAATCTTGATTGGCCCGCCCAGCTCTTTAACCGAGCGCTTTCCTGTGACTAATTCTCCAATCGCATCAAAAATTGCCAGAGATATTTTATAAGTTTCGGCATTGGCTTGCGCAAAAGATTGCCCAATATTTAAATCTTCGTGAATGGTTTGCGAGGCAGTGATACCAAGCATTCCTGTCTTTATTTCATCGCCAAAAAAATCTTTACTAACTTGATATTTTGGCGTGATATTAATTTTTAAAATTTGCTTTTCGCGTTCAATTTCAAAGTGTAATTCTTTGCTAGAGCTGGTCATAACAGCTTGGCGAACTTCGTTGAAATCGGTAATTTCTTTGCCATCAATTGTTAAAATTTTATCACCTTTTTGCAAATTAGATTCAAGAGCGGCGCTTTGTGGCAAAACCTCGTCAACTATTGGCAACACTGTGTTTAGGCCGTTTATTTTGAACAAAAAAGTGAAGAGCAAAATAGCTAATAAAAAATTGGCAGCAGGCCCAGCAATTACAATTGCAAATCTTTGATAAACATTTTTATAGATAAAAGATTTTCCCTTTTCTTCGGTGCTCATTTTTTTTAGTTCTTCTAAATCTGGCATTGAGGCGCCATTTTTATCGCCATACATTTTTACATAGCCGCCGAGAGGTAGAATGCAAAGCTTCCAGCGCGTGCCTTTTTTATCATTGAAGCCGAAAATTTCTTTGCCAAAACCAATCGAAAATGCTTCGATTTGCACGCCGCAAAGTCGCGCTACGTAGAAGTGGCCAAATTCGTGAATGAACACGATTAGCGAAATGATAGCGATGAATGAAAGGGCGTTATGTAGAACTAATTGTAAAATTTCCATAGGTTTTTTGTTATTTTATAATGCTCGCAATCTCGCGCGCCAAGCGGTCAAACTCGATAACCTCTTCAATTGATCGCACTTTTTTATGCGGCAATTTATCTAAAGTTTTAGCGACAATTTTTGTAATATCGGTGAACAAAATTTTCCCCTGCAAAAATTTTTCTACCGCAATTTCGTTGGCGGCGTTGAGAATTGCGGGCGCATTGCCATCAAGCATCATCGCTTCGCGACATAATTTTAGCGCAGGAAATTTTTTTTCATTAGCAGCAAAGAAGCTTAGATTTTGTGTTGCAGCAAGGTCTAGCGCCGCATGCTTAATCGCCATTCTCTTAGGATAAGAGAGGGCGTAAGCAATAGGAACTTGCATGTCGGGCTTGCTCATCATCGCAAGGGTCGAGCCATCTTTATAGTTAACAAGCCCGTGAATTATCGATTGCGGATGCACCAAAACTTTAATTTGATCTTTGGTAATCGGAAATAAATGGAAGGCCTCGATCATCTCTAGACCCTTATTCATCATGGTTGCAGAGTCTATCGTGATTTTTGCGCCCATCTTCCAATTTGGGTGATTCAGCGCTTCAGCAATAGTAATTTTGGAAAAATCGCGATTGCTGTTGAAGAAGGGCCCGCCTGATGCGGTGAGGATTATATTTTCTATTGTCGCTAAATTTTTATGCTCAAAAATTTGAAAAATTGCATTATGTTCAGAATCGACCGGAAGGATTTGAACCTTGTGTTTATTGGCTTCGCGCATCAAAAACTTTCCGGCGCAAACCAAAGATTCTTTATTTGCGAGAGCGATATTTGAACCAGCGCGAATGGCATTTAAAGTTGGCAACATGCCCGCAGAGCCCACAATTGCAGACACTACAAGATCGCATTTTATTTTCGCAATTTCTAACAAAGCTTCGCGACCAGCTAATAGCTTGGTTTTACGAGTTTTTACCGCCGCTTTTAATGCAGCAAATTTTTCAACATCTTCAATTACTGCAAATTTTGGCCGCAATAAATCTATCTGCGAAGCTAGTGTTTCAGCATCTGAACGAGCGCATAAAGCGATAATTTCAAAACGCTCACGATCATTTTTTATCACTTCAATAGTGCTTCTTCCAATTGATCCTGTGGCGCCAAAAATTATGATTTTTTTTGTCATTATTTTTTCTTACTAGGTTTTTTTGCAACAGTTTTAGTAGGTGCCGCCATGGCTAGCGCTTCCTTCTCTAGCAAGGCTTCAAGCCGCACGGCATTTTCTTCAGTTTTATCGAGAATGAACGTAATTTCTGGCGTGTTGCGTGAAGATAATCTTTTGCCAAGTTCGTGACGAAAATATGGCGAGGCATTATTTAACTTCGTCAAAATTGTTTTGTTGTTTTTAGCATCGCCAAAAATATCGAGATAAACCCGCACATTCTTGATATCAGGGCTTGCGTCGGCCTCAAGAATTGTGATGCAATTGCCCATCATTGTGAGCAAACCTTCGCGCAAAAAAATCTCGGCAATCACGCGTTTGATTTGTTCGCCAACTTGTAATTGTCTTTGAGATTTCATTTTGAAAATAAATTAATAATTCTAGAAGCCTTTGCTATCAAGGGTTTCTAGAATTTTTTATATAATTGCGTGCCGCGCATCACAATATTAAAAGTGCAAAGTTTGATCGATTGGGTATTTAAAATATCAGTATGACGCACCTGCGCAATCAACAGTTTACGCTCTTCGACAGAATAAGCTAGATATTGATAATCGGATTCGTTGTAAGGGTGTTTTTCAAAATACATTTCAGCTTCAAGCTTGCCAAATTTAGGATGATAAACATTAAAATTAATATGCGGAGCCCGTCCCTGAGATGATCCGGGCATGATAGTGATAAAGCTATAATTGCCCAAGTTATCAGTGAGTGTGCGCCCCGACATGTTGAAATATTTATCGATATATTCGCTATTTTTATCCAACAAAGTGTGATATTTTCCCGCAGAATTAGTTTGCCAAATTTCAATAATTGCACCAGTGATTGGCACGTCGAAAGAGTCAGTGAGGGTTCCTTGAATAAAAATTACTTCGCCAAAAGCGCGATAGAATGACCCAACTTTTTTAGCTAAATTATTGGTGGTAGAAAATTGATCAGGCATTGAAATATCGGCGGCAAAAAATCGTGATGGCGTAGGTTTTTTTGGATTAAAAGTGAGGATTTCTTTTTTCTCAACTAATGGCGCAGAGTCTTGATTATCAAGGGCAAATACGCTTTGCAAGTTGATAAAAAACAGCAGCGATAATAGTGAAAATAATTTTATCATATTGGTTAAACCTTAGGTAGAGTAACTCCCGTTTGCCCCATATATTTTCCACTTCTTTGTGCATAAGAAGTTTCGCAAGGCTCGTTTCCCTTGAAAAACAAAAATTGGCACGCGCCTTCAAAAGCATAAATTTTCGCAGGAAGTGGCGTGGTATTGGAAAATTCAAGTGTTACATGCCCTTCCCAACCAGGTTCAAGCGGCGTTACGTTAACAATAATTCCGCATCTTGCATAAGTTGATTTGCCCACGCAAATTACCAAAACATCTTCTGGTACGCGAAAATATTCTACTGTTCGCGCTAGAGCGAAGCTGTTTGGTGGGATTATGCAAACATCAGTTGTGCGATTAACAAAACTAGTATCGCAGAAATTTTTTGGGTCAACAATTGCAGAATCGATGTTGGTGAAAATCTTGAATTCGTTAGAAACGCGGGCATCGTAGCCATAAGAAGAATTTCCGTAAGAAATTATTTTTTGCGCATGATCGTCAACGCGAACCTGCTTAGCTGCAAAAGGTTCAATCATTTTTTGCGTGGAGGCCATTTGCGCAATCCACTTATCGGACATTATCATTCTTGGAGGAGTTGGTTATTACTAAAAAAATAAGCAGCGAGAATTAGACAATTTATACAAAAAAAATTCTACAGATTTTTGCAGATATTTATTGCTTCAAAGAAACTCATAATGAAAATTAATTTCTTATAAATTCTGTAAAAAAATCATTCATCAGTGCACAACACCAATTACTTACATGATATTCTAATCCTACTTCTGGCATCGGTTGTAATTGTGATTATTTTCAAGCAATTACGACTAAGTCCAGCCTTGGGATATCTGGTTGCTGGCGCAATGATTGGGCCTTTTGGATTCGGCATTTTGTCAAGCAACGAATCCACGCAATCAATCGCCGATCTCGGTATCGTCTTCCTTCTTTTCGCCATAGGTCTCGAATTAAATTTTGAGAAATTGATCAAAATGCGAAAATATGTCTTAGGCTTCGGAAGCTTGCAGGTGTTGATTACAACCGCTATCATTGGTTATATTGCTCACAAATTTTTTGGCATCTCAAAAGAGCCGGCCCTTATAATTGGCGCTGCGTTGTCGCTTTCTTCCACCGCAATCGTATTGCAAATAATTTCTGAAAATGGCGAAGAAAGCACGCGGGTAGGGCGTCTGGCATTTTCAATTTTGCTGATGCAAGATTTAGCGGTGATTCCAATTCTAGTTTTATTGCCCGCTCTTGCAACTCCCGAAGTCAATATTGCCAAGGCTCTAGGCGGTGCATTCTTCGATGCAACAATCGCACTAATAATAATTTTTGCCATCGGACGCTTATTGCTGCGCCCAATCTACCGCGTGGTTGCCGAGGCAAAAAGCGACGTATTATTTTTCAGCGTCACGCTAATCGTAATTTTAGGATCGGCGCATCTAAGCAGCTATTTCGGGCTCTCATCGGCCTTTGGCGCCTTCACCGCAGGATTAATGGTATCAGAAACCGAATATCGTTATCGTGTTGAAGAAGACATCGTTTCAATCAAAGCCTTGCTCCTCGGCCTCTTCTTTATGACAATCGGCATGTCTTTTCAGCTCGATTTTCTCCTTTCAAGTTTAGACAAAATTATTTTGGTGGCCCTAGGATTAATCATTGTCAAATCACTAATCATCATCATTTTGTGCAAAATTTTCCGCTTGCCATTAGCGCCTTCAATTCACACGGGGCTTTTACTCTCGCAAGGTGGAGAGTTCGCCTTCGTAGTATTCATCATGGCGGTAAATCAAAGTTTTATCGCCCCAAATACAGCGCAATTTTTAGCAACAGTTGTTACGGTAACAATGGCGATCACGCCTTTATTGGCTGGGTTCGGGCGGAAAATAAAAGGCCAACTTTATATCATGAGCGTTTTGCACGATAACAAAATTAAGCGCGAAATTGGCGAAATTTCTAAACATGTAATCATCATCGGATTTAGCAAAATCGGGCATGTCATCGCTTACGCTTTGCGCAAAAAAGGCATCAGCTATATCGTTCTCGAAAATAATCACCGCGTTGTCCGCCTCGAAAAAAGCAACGGTTACAACATTTATTATGGCGATGCGATGAATATAGATATTTTGCGATATATTGGAATTGAGCGCGCCGAATCAGTGGTTGTGGTGATGGAAGATGAAATTGCTTGCATAAAAATCACGCGCTTCGTTCACGAAAATTTTCCCGGAGTGATTCTTGCAACAAAATCTGAAAGCATGAATAACGCTGAAAGATTTAAAAAAGTTGGCGCGAGTTTGGTGGTGTCGAAAAATTTTGAAACCAGCTTGCAGCTTATAAGAATCGCGCTTTCGTCAACTGGCGTGGCAAATAAAACTATTGATAAAATGGTTGATTCTTTTCGCAATCCCGATTCAGAATTGATTAAGGAATTTGTGCGAGATAAAGAGGTTGTTGAAAATAAAGGTGGGTTGGAGGATATGTAGTTGTGCTTGGAGAAATCTTTCATATCAAAAGGGTGGCCTTTTCGAGGACAAGATCTAGAGCGCAAGGGTTCTTATAGCGCAAAGTTTTTTAGAATTACCAATAATTACAGCCACTTTTTCTTCTTGAAAAACAACAGCGGAATTGCCGAAGAACAAAGCATCACAGCTAATATAACGGGATAGCCCCACATCGATCCAAGTTCAGGCATAAACTTAAAGTTCATTCCATAAATACTAGCAATTAACGTTGGCGGCATAAACACCAAGCTTGCTACGGTGAATATTTTAATTACTTTATTTTGCTCAATATTAATCAAACCCAAAAAGCTGTTTTGTAAATATTCTAATCGTGTAAAATTAAAATTAGCATGATCAATAAGTGAATTAATATCCTTGATAATCACGCGTAAACGATTTTCATTTTCTACCATTAAATCTTCATTGCGATGCAGCGAAGAAAGCACGCGTTGCTTATCAAACAAGGCTTCGCGCAGCGACATCGTTAATTCTTGGCATTCATTAATTCTTAAAATCATCGCCTCATCAAGGTTGCTTCTGTAATTAATTTTTTTGCTAATTTCAGCGATATATTTCGACACCAACTCAATCAAATCGGCGTCAAAATCAATGCGCGATTCAATAATGCTGATAAAAATTTTTGCCGAACTATTGAAAACAGTGGGGAATTGTTTGATTTTTTTTACAGTTTCTAAAATCACTCTGCTATCAAAGTAGCGTAGGGTAAACAGGATTTTATCAGTGATAATAAACGACATTTCATATTCTTCCAATTTGCCACTTTGCGGAATAATATTGAGAAAAGTAGAGTTGATGCGAATAGAGTTTGAGTCGGCTAAATAGCGTGAACTGGTTTCGATTTCTTCTTGTTGTTGGCGGGTTGGAAAGCTGATTTTGTAACGCTCTTCTACTTCTTTAATTTCATCGCGAGAAGGATTTTGCAAGTCGATCCATAGAATATTCTCAAGGTCTTCCACTTCTTTAAGGGAAGAAACTTTTTGTTGTGAATATTGAGGAAGTTGAAAAATCCTGATCATAATTTTATCTGATTCAGTATTGGGGATCCCTGCTAAGCGGGGCGCGCATCATTGCGCGTGAAAATATTGAATTCGCCATAAGGCGGGATTCCTTATTTTTCTATGGTCGGGGCGGAGAGATTCGAACTCCCGACCCTCTGGTCCCAAACCAGATGCGCTAGCCAGACTGCGCTACGCCCCGAAAATTTTAGTAGAAAAATAAAGGAAGTGCTCTTAAAAAGAGGGTGCGATTAAACAATCATCACTATAATATGTCAATCAGATTTTATCCTAAGTTAAACTTAATTGAGAACTTACGCGCGAATAAAAAAAATTTCGCACAAATTTCGCTGGGTCAAGCAATAAAAATTTTAATATTCGGTCTAGTAATTTTATCCGCGCCACAAAATGCTTTCGCTTGGGCGGGATATGAAGAATCTACCAACATCGCCATCGATATTCCCCCCGGAAACCTTGTGCGCGAAGGTCGCGAGATTGCTATATTCGATTTTCACACCAATAAATACCATCAAGCCGAAGTAATTTTTCTTGATGATATTTTTAGCGGTGCAAGGCTTGAGGTTAAAGACCTCGAGACTAATGAAAAGAGAATATTTTACATGGAAAGACAATAACTTCAAAATCCCCCTTGCAAATAAAAACCCACTTGCTAAAATTCGCGCCCCTTAAATTGGCTGGTTCATAGCTGGTTGTTAACATTCACATTTATTTACTTATGGCTCTTTACGAGACTGTGTTTATTGCAAGACAAGATCTTACCGCTGAAGATGTAGACGGCTTGTCAGATAAATTGTCAAAAATTATTACCGATGGCAAAGGCAAAATTCTTTCTAAAGAATATTGGGGCTTGCGCAATTTGAATTATAAAATCAAAAAAAATAATCGCGGTCATTATGTTTTGTTAAACATAGATGCAGATTTTTCTGCTGTAGCAGAATTAAATCGCGTTATGGGCTTCAACGAAGACATCATCAGAAGCGTTACACTGCGTGCTGGTGGGCCTCTAGAAGAATCTCAACTTTTCCTTTGCAACAATGCTAAAGATTATAAAGTTGGCAAAATGGTGAAAAAAGATTCAACTAAATATGATTTAGTTCTTGACCAAACTCAATTTGACGTAATTTAATTAGATATATGGCTATCGTAAAAAAATTCAACAAAAACAAAAGCGCTCAACCTACTGGCGGCGTTACAGAAGAAGGCTTTTTAAGAATCTCTTTGGTTAACCAAGGTGTTTTCGTTAGAAGAAAAAAAGTATGTCCTTTAAAAAACTTCGACATCACTGAAATCAACTACAAAAACTTGAAGTTGTTAAATAAATTTCTTTCTGAAAGAGGCAAAATCATTCCAAGTCGCGTTACTAACGTTTCTATGAAGAAGCAACGCGCTCTAACTGATGCAATTAAAATGGCGCGTCATCTTGCCTTGATTTCTCCAATCGCTAAAGAAGTAATATCAAACTAAAACTGTCATGAAAGTTATCCTTACTGCACGCGTTTCTAACCTTGGCCAAATTGGCGAAGTTGTTGAAGTTAAAAATGGTTATGCCAAAAATTTCTTGGTTCCAAGCAAAAAAGCAATCTGCTTCACGCCAAATAACCAAAAAGTTTTTGAATCTAAAAGAGTAGAATTTGAACAAGCCAATGACGATAACTTAGCTGTAGCTAAAAAAATCAAAGATAAACTTGCTGGCAAAGATATTATCGTAATCGAAAGCGCATCAGACGATGGCAGACTTTACGGCTCTGTAAGCTCAACAGTAATTGCAACTAAAGTTAACGATATCGTTGGAAGCAAAGCGGTTTCCCGTGCCAGCATTTTCCTTAGAAAGCCAATCAAAGAAATTGGCGTTTATCTTGTTAAGTTAGATTTGCACTCAGATATTGATCTTGAAGTGCGCGTTATTGTTACTCGCAGTGAATCCGAAATTGAAGCTTTGTTGAAGGCTGCAAAAGCTGAATCTGAGCCAGTTGCTGAAAAGAAAGTTGCAAAAGATTCTTCAGAAGAAGTTGCTGTTGAAGATGCTGCTGAAGATGCAGAAAAACCAGCTAAAAAATCTAAGAAAAAGAAATCTGCAGAATAGTTTTTTTATCAGTTATAATTTGCGTTTGAACAATCTAATGAAAAATTTCACCACAATTTTTCCCCTCCTGTTTTTCTTACTTTTCCTTAATTTACCAAGTTACGCCGCCGATATAGATAGCGTTGTTAGCGAGCAAAATCGCGTTATTCAAAATCAGCAGCAATTTGAGCAAGATAATCAGCGCAAAACTGAATTGCAAAATACAGAAGTTGAGAGAAAAGATGAGGCGATGGAAGGCAAGATGATTGGCAAAGCCCCTGTCGATAAAGATTTAAGCAAGCGATGCTTTCCAGTTACAAAAATCACTTTTACAAAAAATAAAATTCTTTCAAAAACAGAGGAAAATTTTTTAACCCAAAACATTGTCGGAGAATGTTTGGCGCCAAAAGAAATTGATCAATTGGTAAAAAAAATTTCGGATCATTTGGTAGATAAAGAATATGTCACTTCAAAGGCCGCAATATTGCACAAAGACGATTTTACGGGCGAGCTAGTGATTGAGATTGTTGAGGGCAAGCTAGAAGATTTGATCTTTAACAATGATACATTTTTTGACAAGGCGCAGAAATTTTCAGCTTTTGGTTTGATAAAAAAACAAGAAATATTGAATTTGCATGAGGTGCTGAAGGGTCTCGATCAAATCAACCGCCTTCCGTCTAATTCGGCATCGGTTAAAATGTTATCGGGATCTGCTCCTAATAGTTCAATTATTGCTGTGCAAAATAATCCAAAAAATACTTTGCGAACTAATTTTTCTTTTGATGATTTGGGCAGCGAGACTACGGGGAAAAGGCGTGACACCATTGGATTATCTTACGATAATTTACTGCATCTCAATGATAATTTAAATATCTCGCGCTCTGCTAACGATTTTTCGCATAAAAAAGAGCAGGGCAATAATAATTCAATAAACTTGGGTTTTTCTGTGCCATTTAAGGGAAACTTACTCACTCTAAGTCACACGCGCTATGCCTATTCTTTAATTCAAGGCAATGCCACTAATTTTAAAGCTTCGGGTCAATCAATAACAAGTTCTGCAACCTTAGAGTCTGTTTTGTTTAAGCGTAAAAAATATCGCTTGAAGTCGCAATTTAGCCTTACCACAAGAGATATTGTTAACGTTATTAATGGTCAGAAAGTTGAATCATCTAGCAGAAAAGCCACCGTTGCCACA
>CAMCAW010000037.1 GCA_945872855.1 Rickettsia typhi
TCAAACTAACACTCAGCCTACGGCTACTAACACGCAAGCTACGCCAATAACTCCTGAAAGACTGGAGCAAGATAAAAGTGAGTCGAACTCGAAAAGCAACACTGCAACAATTGCTGGTGCCGTTGGGGGCGTTGCTGCCGCTGGTGCTGTTGCTGCCCTTGTTGCTCTCGCTAGAAAGAAGAGAAAAGAGGGGTCTTATACACCCGCTGGAAAGTATGTGCCGAAAGAAGGTCCTTCGAGTTGGAAGGAGAGTCAAAAAATTAAAAAATTCCATGAATGGTATTATGATGGAAAGGATTATGTAGGTCCGTCGAAGTCTCTTACCGACCGAGGTCAAGGAGTTGCAAATCGAAGTTCGTCGCATCTCACTGATGGTGATCGAGAAAATGGATATATTGAAGTTACTGCCAATTCGTCTAAATCCTTGACTAAATATCCTCGTAACTCTTCTTCTGTAGACGCAACTGGTTCTCCATCGACTGAAGTAAGTGCAGTAGAAGTAAGTGCAGTAGAAGGACGGACGTTGAGCGGTCAACCCAAAGACCATTTACGAACAACAGCACTATAAATCCCATGAAACACTTAACAAAAACAACAACAGCACTAATAACAGCAGCCTTGTTAGCCACCACCAGCCAAGCTGCTGAATCTCGGGCAAAACCCGAGATTAAGAAAAATTCATTGCCAGTTAAAGCAATAAAAGCCTTGCCAAGCGCTGCACCAAAACAAAAGCTAGAGGCAGAAAAAATCGCTCCAGCGGCAATTAAATATGATGCAAAGCCACAAGAAAAGCCAGTCTCAAAACCAACTGCCAGCAAATATAAACATAATTTTTATGCTGGGGTTGATGCTATGCATGTTTATACTCAGCATAAGTATTTAGCTCTTGCGGTGCCAGATGAAGACATTCCTATTAACGGCATCACAAGCAGAGACGAAGGAGCTGGTGTGGGGGTTAATGTGGGATATAAATTTACAGTTAATAAAACTTTTATAGCGCCAGAAATTTTTTACGAATATTTGAAAAGTAAAGCCGCAGATTTTGGAACCGATCAAGATCCTGCGCTTATTGGAAACAAGCTTGAGGTTAAAAAACGCTACGGCGCCAGAATCAATGTTGGCTATAACATACTTCCGCGAGTAAATGTGTTTGCAAATGCGGGTTTGTCGAGCATTAATTATGCGATCAATTTTCCGGGGCGTCGCGCCAACGATTCTACAAAATCATTTCAGCCAGTTTATGGCGCAGGAGTTGCCTTTGATGTTAGTGATCATTGGCAAATTAAAGCTGCGTATGATTGGCAGCAATTCACGGTGTTATATAACCATGTGCCGGGCAACGATATAGAGAAAGATAGAATTTTGTTACAAACTTTAAAGCTGGGAGCTGTTTATAATTTTTAGCTCTCACGTTATTCGCTCTGAGTTCTTAGGCCTTAAAGAGTCAGCATTGGGCGATTCAACTCTAGGCTGGGGCGAGGCAGACCGTTTAGCGGCCTCTCTTTCTAAAAAAAATAGTCCAAATAAGTTATCTGGATCGGTGAATTTCTCATATTGCGCTGCAAGCTCCTTCAGTTCGACACCTCCACTCAATTTTTCTAATAGCTTGACGGCATTTTTTTTTAAGGCATCTGGCAGCGTCTCGCTTTCTGTCGCAGCTTTTGCAAATTTATAAATATCTTTAGAATCTATATTCATCTCTTCGAAAACCCCGTGATTAGCAAGGCAAAGACCGCAAAGCTTTAGCTGTGCAACGTCAATTTCTGCCCAAGCTAACTCTTCATAAAACTCAATTTCTTCTTCTGTTTTATCAAAGTGAATTTTGTTGTGAAGTAGCAATTCTCTCATTTCTTGAGCGGCTTCTTGGCTCCAAGCTTGAACGGCGTCGAACAGATATTTTTTTACGTATTGTTCAAAATTATATTCGGGAGATTTTTTGTATTTTTGCGCCTCTTGGAATGATTTATTGGATTTTGGTCTTTCTAAAATTGAAGATTCAGCAATTTTTTGCATTTCTGAAGCTGGAGATTGTTCTGCTGATATTTCTTCTTCAGGAATGCTGTATAGTGCCCGTTCATTTAAGCATATATCTTGCGAGCGACTTTTCTCTGCAACATATTGCTCCAAATTTTCTTCAAGCCTGCCGATATTTTGTACGATTTCTGCCTCAGGAGTAACCTTCGCTTTCTTGCTTTTCGCTAGCGACTTGCTTTGAGCCTCGCGACAAAATTCTAGTGCTAATTTTAATATAGCAATTTGCTGCGAAGCCGCTTTTTCTGTGGCTTCGTTTAGCATTTCAAATTTTATTTCTTTGGCGATAGAGTTGAGTTTATTAGCAACTTTGGCTATATTATCGTAAGTGCCAAATTTTTTTACGGCATCTAGTGCAGAAGCAAGCGTTTCTTTGACAGAGTTTTGTGTAGAAAATATTTCTATCGAAATAAAATCCGCTAAATTCTCCAATGCCTTTGGATGGCGGTTTTGCGAGGCCTGAAGACAAAAATCAAAAGCTTTTAATGGTTCAAAATCTTTATCACGATAATGCGTTGCGAGCAGCATTTGCGCTCTTGCAACGAGATGTTGATCTTGTGTCGATTGTGAATCGGCATTTTGCGAAAAAGCTAGTTGGTGCAACAATTGCAAGGCTTTGTCATTACGATTCTGCTGCAAAAATAATTGTGCCAAATCCCATTTTGAATTTAGTGATAAATTCGATTCTGAAAATGCAGCAGCGATGTCGTCCAATAAATTATCAAGATCTGTTGGTTTGTTCGAACCCTTTAAATAAGGGATTTTAGAGACTATTTCAGCAAAATAAATTTTTGCCTCCAAGGAGAAAGATTGCTGAATTTTAAGCAGCTCCAAAACCGCTATCTCACTAAGATCCAAAGCCGATTTGTGATCGATAATCATAGCACCAATTTCAGCGATAGCTTGGTTTTTTATTGCCGAATTTTCCTCTTCATCATTGGCCGCAGCTTTCTGTAAATATGAGAATTTTTCTCTAAGATTGGTGCAATGTTGCGCAAATTCAAGTTGAGCTGGAGCCAGATTTTTAGCTGCAAGTTTAAGATAATGCAAAAACTCAGTATGATATTTTGCAGAACCATCTTTGGGTTGTGCTGCTTTAATTTCTTTGGCTAAAATATACAATTCTTTTGCCTCTAAGGCCTCTAAGTGCCGCCATTGCGCAATTTCTGCAATGTCAATTTTTTGTAAAATATTTGGTTGCAAAGAAAGTAAATTTGCAATTTGCGCCAAAGCATCACTTTTAGATTCTTCATTTTTTGCAGCTTTTGCAAGAGTGCGTAGCGCCAATTGAAAAGTGTCGCTAGCATCTAAAGCGGCGCCACCATTGGTGGTAAAAGTTGCGCCAGAGTTTGCAGATTTTAGGCAAAGTGAGGCAAATTCAAGATGCGATGCCGGAAAATCTTTTTTAGAAGCTCCCTCAAGAAGCCTGTGAGACCGCGATAATAAAGCCTGTTGCTCGGTAGCAGATTTTTTTTGCATCGCAAGCTCTTTAATACGCTGCGCCATTTTAAATTGCACATCACCAATTTGGTTGCTGGCCCAATTGGCGAATTCGTCAATTTCTTCAACGTCTAAATCTGGCGGAAAAATATTTTCAACCCCAAGCAATTCTTTGATTTTTGGTGTGACTTCTTTTTTATATTGCACAATATCTAGAAGATAGAGCAGGGCGCTTTGCTTGCCCTCTCTCTCGCCGCTATTTTCAAAAAATTCTGCCATCTTAACTTGGGCATCAAGTTTTATTTTATCTAATTTTGAAGCTTCGGCACTTGAGTTTTCGTGCGTTTCTAAAAATACCTGAGCAACTAACGCCTCCGCCATTTTCTCGATTTCTAGTTTTTGCGCGGCAAATGCTTCGCCTGCGCCTCGCGCTTTTTTTTCGGCAAGAATTTGCAGAACTTCAGTGGCAAGCTCGTATTTTTCTGATGCAGAAGCTGCAGAAGTGTCTTTCAAAAAAGTAATTGCCTTTAATAAAGATTGCTCCGAGCCCTCTTCAAGATGATAAGCAATAAACTTACGCTTCGCAGAAAATATTTGCGGAGCCAGTATTTCTAAAGTTAAAATTGAATCAGCGTTAACTTGCAAATGATCTTTAACAAAGTTGTTAATTTTTGCTCGGTAGGCTTGCGGAATATTGAGATAGCTTGCAGCGGGAGATTTTTTGTAAACATTAACTAGCGACCTTGAAAGATCTGCTTGAGCGGCTTTCAATGGTTTATCAGGAAGTTCGAATATTCTGAGCAGAGTTAGCCTAAATTCAGCTTCGACATTTTCTTTGTAGAGCTCTTCATAAAGTTTTTTTGCCTCAGAAAGATTTGTTTCGCAGCCAAGACCGTTTTCATAACAAAAAGCAAGTTTGATTTTCGCCTTGCTTGCTGCTGCGCGTGTTTTTAAAAATTTAAAATCATCAGCATCGATATTGTTAAAAGAAATCGAATCTATTTTTGCTATCTCTTCTTTATATTTCTCGATGGCCCGATGATTGACATCTGGATTGAGCGCGGCTTTTTGTAGCCAGAAAAAATATTGCCCATCATCATGGTTTAATTCCTTATGCAAAAGGGCTAATTTAAACTGTGCGTCTTTCTGTTCATTTTGGGCGGCCAATCTAAGAAAATAACGGGCTTTGCGAGGTTTTGATTCCAAAATAAATTCAGTATCTCCAGTTAGAAATTTTTCTGCTAATTCAAACAAAATAAATTCAGTATCTCCAGTTAGAAATTTTTCTGCTAATTCAAACTGAGCTTCTTTGTGACCATGATTTGCAGCGTTTAGAAGGCAAGAATATTTTAGCCCGGGAGGTCTATTTTTTGTGACACGAGCAACGCAAGATTCAAAATTTTGATATAAATAATATTCCGCATCTTTGTTTCTGCGTTCTAGTGCCATAACAAAATAAGAGTCCGACCTGTCTCGATCTATAGCCTGATAATAAATTCTTAATGCATTACATGCGGCACCGTCATCAAGTTTTGCAAGATCATTTAGTATCGTTAGAATTAATTGTAGACGGGCTTCGATACAGCTTTCTGTAGGCTGTTCTAGTGGAGGGAGGCTTATGAATTCTTGTTTTGCATTTTCTTGTATATAGCTAAGCATTTTCTCTATATTAGCATCGCTAGAACTGATTCCTAGTGAGCTTTTATAAAGGATAGTCAATAATTTCGTCTTTCCTATAGATTTGTTAAGAATATCAAAATATGGCGATATTTCTGGGTTTCTGATCTTGTTTTCTGTTAGTATTGTTCCAGCTAAGGTAATTTTGTCCATAATTTTGCCAAATTCCTTTTCGCGAAGCACGGCTAATCTTACCTTCGATGAAATAGAATTAGGATTTTGATTTTTATCTTGAGAGTCAATCTTGTGATAAAGTTGCGCCGCACTTTCTCTTTCAGTTAGAGAATTGGGGCATAATAATTCTTTATAGAAGGCGTAGTTAAAAAGATTTGCGGAAGTCTGGTCAAGGTTTGCAGCTAATTCAAGATATTGCAGCGCTTCAGCCCCACGATATTGATCGGAGAGATATTTTGCAACCCTTGTCCAGTAAGATGCTAATTTTTGATCTGCAGTGGATTCTGTATTTTGCGCTATCTCTAAGATAAGATCTCCTATCTCAAGAAGGATTGTTTTGTAAGCCTCTAAATTAAAATAGTCATATTTTTCGACCATAATTTTTGCAATCTCTTCTAGCGAAATAGAAGGATTGGCAGTAGCGGATTTTGGAGGCATTATTCCTAGCTTTCAGTAGTATAATTGGGAGATTCAGAAG
This sequence comes from Rickettsia typhi, assembly GCA_945872855.1. Classification (GTDB taxonomy): domain Bacteria; phylum Pseudomonadota; class Alphaproteobacteria; order Rickettsiales; family UBA1997; genus CAMCFD01. Next base: position 5,801 of record CAMCAW010000037.1, read on the forward strand.
TGATGGTGATTGAGTGCGGATGACTCTCGCGCAAGCCAGAATTTGTGATGCGCACAAAGTTGCAATTCTTGCGCATCGTTTCAATTGTAGCATTGCCAGTATATCCCATCGCAGATTTTAACCCGCCAACCAGTTGGTGCAATACATCGGCAACCGCTCCCTTGTAAGGCACGCGACCTTCAACGCCTTCGGGAACCAGCTTCATTTTATCGGCAACATCGGCCTGAAAATAACGATCGGCAGAGCCACGAGCCATTGCGCCAAGCGACCCCATGCCGCGATAAACTTTATAAGAGCGACCCTTAAATAGCACAATTTCTCCGGGAGTTTCTTCGGCGCCAGCAAGTAATCCACCAAGCATAACGCAAGAGGCGCCTGATGCGATGGCCTTCGCCAAATCGCCAGAAAAACGAATTCCACCATCAGAGATAACAGGAATTTTTACGGAATTGCAATATTCAACAACATCCATAATGGCCGAGAGTTGAGGCACGCCAACGCCTGCCACCACGCGCGTAGTGCAAATTGAACCGGGTCCAATTCCAACTTTAACGGCATCTGCACCAGCTTCTATCAAGGCTTGCGCCGCTTCCTTAGTAGCAATATTTCCTGCAATAATATCTTGCTTCGGATACATTTTTTTGATTTGACGAACGGTTTCGATCACGCCAACAGAGTGTCCGTGAGCGGTATCAACCACTAAAATATCAACGCCTGCTTCAATTAAACTTTCGGCGCGCTTAATGCCATCTTTGCCCACCGATGTAGCGGCAGCAACGCGCAAGCGCCCATCAGCATCTTTTACGGCATGAGGAAATTGTTTGGTTTTTTCGAGATCTTTACCTGTCATCAGGCCAACGCAATTGCCGTTTGCATCAACTAAAATGATGCGCTCAATTTTATTTTTGTGAAGTAGGTCGCGTGCTTCGTGCTTACTTACGCCTTGCTTGGCGGTGATAAGATTATCTTTCGTCATCAATTCTTTAACGAGCTGCTTTTTATCGTTAGCAAAGCGCACGTCGCGATTAGTAAGGATTCCTAGCAATTTTTTGCTGCCAGTTTTAACCACAGGAATTCCTGAAATTCCATATTCTTCCATCAACTTTAAAGCGTCGCCCAAAGTTTCATCTGGCGTTATGGTAACTGGGTTTGTAACGACGCCAGCCTCAAATTTTTTCACACGACGAACTTCATCTGCCTGTTCTTTAATCGACATGTTTTTGTGAATGCAGCCAATGCCACCAGACTGCGCCATTGCTATCGCCAAGCGCGATTCAGTAACGGTATCCATTGCCGCTGAAATAATCGGAATATTAAGCTCGATATTTTTTGTGATACGAGTTTTTGTATCGGCCTCAGTGGGCAAAACTTCAGAGAAAGCGGGCTTTAACAGCACATCGTCGAAGGTAAAAGAATAAGGAATTTCTGCGATATTTCTGTTGCGATTTTTTGTCATACCTAATAGTAAAGATTAGAGTTGAGCTGCATTTAAAATAAGATAATTAATTCATGCCGCTTTAGAATTAGCAGGCTGTAGGTGTGAACGAATTAACTTGTCGCTAGAAGAAATTAGCTTAATTTAAGTGCATCTAATATATTCTGAAGCAGCGCAACTCTAAAATCAATTTAAATTCTTTCTTTATGCTTTCAAAAATTGAAGAACTTTGCCAAAAAAATGGCGTAAAACTCACTGAAAATCGCAAAATAATTGTGCGAATAATTGCTGATTCTAAAGAGCATTTAGATGTTGAAGAAGTGCTGTCTAGAGCCAATAAAATCAACCCTAGTATTGGTATCGCAACTGTCTATCGAACGCTTAAATTATTAGAAGAATCAGGGGTGATTGCAAAGCATGAATTTGGCAATACGAACAAGGCTCATTACGAAACCATGGAGGAGGGCGAGCATCATGATCATTTGATCGATGTTTCTAGTGGGAAGGTTTATGAGTTTTTTAATATCGAGCTTGAAAATTTGAAGGATAAAATTGCGCAGGATATGGGCTACGAGCTTGTGGGACACAGGTTAGAGCTATATTGTAAGCCATTGTTGAAGAAGTAAGGAATTTATATTGCTGCGGAAGAATAAATTGTGACCGACTCAAAACTAGGTCACGCTATGCACCTGTAGGGGCACTGATCTATTTTGAATCAGCCATAATTTATTGATATTATTTCTTCTACAGAATATGAAATAAATGATTTTTCTCTCTAAATTTCGACCCTAAATTCAAAAAATTATGTCAGTATATTTACAGCAAATTATCGCCCCGCAGCTTAAGTTTGAAGCTGTAGACGAAAGCGAAAAATTCGCCCGTTTCTTCGCAGATTTATATCGCATCGAAATTTTTAAAGACGGCCTCGATCTCATTCTAACGAAAATTCAAGAAAAAGATTTGCACTTCGAAGTCAAGATTATCAAGGGCTGGGACACTAATGTTGGTTGCTATCTCACCGAACAAAGTAAAGTTTACAATAAAGTTTTAGGAGCATTTTCGCGGGAAGTTAAAAAAACAATTATCCTCAAAAGTTTCTCGCATAACGTGATGGCGCACGAGATGACGCATGCTCTCGAGGTTGAAAGCGGCATCGATTTAGGTGCAGAATTTAATCAATGTCTGAGTATAGATTTAAATATTCCCAGCATTTTCGATGAATTAAATGCAAAATATGGCGATGAAAAAAAAGAAGGCTATGCGGCGCAACACGCTGAACTCAACATTCGCCAAGCCTCGCTTGCAACCCTTAACGCACAAATTAAGCGCTTAATGTTTGATGCTTTGAAGGCATATCCACCGCATCAATTTCTTGCAGAATTATTCGCGCGCTATTTTGAATTATTGGCGCTAACCCGCGACGTTCATGGCGTGGGAGATTTTACTAGTGGCGAAGTTACGGATTTTTTTGCTAACACCACCAAATTCATTACTAAAATTTTTAACCCAATAATTAAAAATAAAATTGATCCGCGAATCGCCCAAGAAACCAGTGAAATAGCGGCTCAAGTTAAGTTAGTGAAGCCTGAAAAAAAATTTCAAGATAACGTAAATTCTTTTTATAAAATACAAGGCGAGGGCGGCAAAAAATCTTGGGCAAAAAATGTTAAATCAAATGCGGCATATCAAGTTGGCTGGCAGCAATCTCAAGGCATTGAAGATAAAAAATGAATGTAAAAAAACACGGCACCAACATTCATTCGTGGTGATTTTTAAAATAATAATAAAAAATGGCGGTTTACACAAAGCTCACGCATCTAGATATATCAAGGCATTTGAGCAATTATCAGATTGGCGAATTGGTTAAATTTGAAGAAATTATTGAAGGAATTGATAATTCGAATTTTGTTCTTTTTACCAGCGAAGGGAAATTTATTTTAACGATTTTTGAATCGCGCATCAACAAAGCGCAATTGCCATTTTTTATAAATTTTGAATTGCATTTAGCAAGAAATGGAATTGATTGTCCGCGTCCGATCTTTGATAATCAAGGCTTGGCGATAGCTGATCTCTGTGGAAAAAGATCCGCTATTGTTACTTTTTTGAGTGGCAAAAATCTAAAGCCGCGCGCCGATGGTTATTACGATAATATCACTGCTAAACATTGCGCCGAAGTAGGAAGAGCGCTGGCGCAAATGCATTTAGCGGCGCAAGATTTTTTACCGCAGCAAGGCAAAGATTCGGCAAAGCGGGAGTTTTTATTGCAACAAGATAATGATTTGGCAAAGCAAAATTCTCTATTTCGTCGCGAAAATGATTTAGGAGCAAAAGACTGGCGCCTTTTATTCTCTAAGATTGAAGGCTTAATCAAAAATTTTTATTGCGCCGATTTTTTAATTTCCAAAAAAAATTCTGATCCCGTTTATTCTTCAGATTTTCTGCAAGAAAATTTAAATTTCGCGACAAAAAAACAAAATCTTCACGCAGAAATTTTAGATGCCATCACCTTTTTAGAAAAGGCATGGAGGCTTGATTTGCCTAGTGCTGCAGCTCATCTAGATTTATTTCCCGATAATATTTTTTTCGATGAAAATAAAAAAGTCAGCGGCGTAATCGATTTTTATTTTGCTGCCAACGAGGCCTTGATCTACGATTTTGCTATCGCGGCGAATGCTTGGTGTTTCGATGAAAATAATAATTTTAGTGAGGAGAAATTTTTATCACTAAAAAATGGTTATGAAAATTTTCGTAAATTTTCACCGCAAGAATTAGATTTTTTACCAATCGCATTATGCGGTGCAGCCTTAAGATTTCTGCTCACAAGGCTGCATGATATGTTTTTTACGCCCAAAAACTCACTTGTAAAAATAAAAGATCCGCAAGAATATTTGGCAAAATTACGATTTTTTAGGAAGCTAATTTAGTGCTGTTTTTAGAAAAAAAATAACGAATTAAATGACAATAAAATACAACTTTTTTGGCAAAGAATGCATCATCGATCGCGCGTTGTCAGACCGCTCTGGCATTGAGTTAGCCTTAAAAGAAAAAAATATTAATTTCACCAATATTGCATTTGCTAATCAAATTCACAGTGCCGAAGTTTTTGTGCTAGATCACCCTAGTAAAATTTATGGAACGCAAAATTTACCCAAAGTTGATGCGATCGTGACAAATCTGCCAAACCTTGCTATTGCTGTTATCACGGCAGATTGCGCGCCAATTTTATTGCAAGATGCGCAAGGCAAAGTTGTCGCGGCAGTGCATGCAGGTTGGCGCGGCGCTAAGCTTGGAGTGATTGCAGCAGCATTGAGCGAGATGAAAAAATTGGGCGCGCAACCATCGCAAATCCGCGCTGATATTGGGCCGATGATCCATCAAGAATCATATCGTGTTGGTGCAGAATTTTTTGCAGAATTTTTAGCAGAAGATGCGCAAAATAAAAATTATTTTATCGCCGATAAATCAACGCCAAACCACTATTTATTTGACTTGCCAGCCTATGTGAAAGAAAAATTACGGCAGCAAAAAATCACCAACATTAATGATATCGATATTGATACTTATGCTAATTATAAAAATTATGCCAGCTATCGTAAGGCCTCGCATCAAGGGTTAGAGAGCGCTGGGAGAAATATTTCGATGATTATAATTGATTAGCGCTGCCAAAAAAAGCATGAGACAAAAGAGGTGGGACAAATGGTGCCTAGAGAGGGAATTGAACCCCCGACACAAGGATTTTCAGTCCTTTGCTCTACCAACTGAGCTATCTAGGCACTTATTTGATCTGTTTTGCGATTCACCGAAGTGGCACACATCAACAGAATCTTCATTTAAATAATCATTTGAAAATGAAGAGCGGGTAACGATAATGAAACTCTTTTATTTTGCAATGATTCTAAGATAATAAAAAATATTAATGGAAAATTTATCTGATTATTCAAGTTATGTTGCGGCAGCATATGCGGTTGCAACACTTGTCATTATTGGCTTCGCGGCGATTGTGTTAATAAAATATCTGCGCTTAAAAAAATCTCGTAATGAAAAATAATCACAAAAGAAAGCGTTTGGTTTTTTTAGCTTCAATATTTGCAATTTCTATTTTGGCGCTGGTTTTTGTTGTTATGAATTTTCGCGAACAAATTGTTTTTTTCTATTCGCCGTCAGAGCTGCAAAGCGCTGATACTCTAAGGAAGATAGCGCATAAACAAATTAGAGTAGGTGGCCTAGTTGTAGAAAAAACCGTAAGAAAAATTGATGCTCTCACCACCGAATTTACAATTACCGATTTGCAAAATGAGCTAAAAATCACCTATAGCGGATTGATCCCAGACTTATTTCGTGAAAAGCAGGGCGTGGTTGCAAAGGGAAAATTAGATGTAGAAAAAAATGAATTTATCGCGGAAGAATTGCTAGTAAAACATGATGAGAAATATATGCCGCCAGAAGTGGCCAAAAGCCTTAAGCCAGAAGGCGCAGACTAAATTAACAGAGGCGCTAAAACTTCGCTAATTTCGCGCTTGCAGTTTCGATCCTACTCTCAAGCTCTCTCATAAACTCATCTTTCTTTAATCCCTGCGAAATTGGCTCAAGAAATTCTAATGTGATTGTCCCCGATTTTTTAATCAACATGCTTTTGCCCCAAAGCTCGCCAGAGTTGAGCGCAGCTGGCACCACAGGAACGTCGCAAGCAAGATAAAGCGCGGCAATTCCAACTTGATAAGGATATTTCTCAACACTGGCTCTAGCGGGAATTCTTGTGCCTTGCGGAAAAATCACAATATTGTGACCTTGGCGCAGAATCTCTCTAGTTTGCTTAATCAAGTTTTTTAGTGCCGAAGCGCCTCCTTGGCGATCGACCTGCGCACCAGTCATGCGCTTTACAAACCAGCCATAAAACGGCACTTTCAGTAATTCTTTTTTATAAATATAAGCAGGGTGGCGACATAGCAAATGGAAGATAATGGTTTCCCATGCCGATTGGTGTTTGCAAGCAATAATGCAGGGGCTTTGCGGCATTTTATCGCGCCCGATAATTTTATAATTAATGCCATGAATTGAGCGCAGCAACAGCAAAATTATTTGTGTCCAGAGTTTAGCGCAGTCGTCGGCAAGGCCTTTGCGCTTTATAAATGGCGCTACGGCAAAATAGAGTGTTACTAAAATGATTACCGATAAGTAGAAGAGAAACCAAAAAATAATCGAGCGAATTAATGGCATGGCAGCAGAAAGGTTGGTGGTGCCGAATGTCGGATTTGAACTGACGACCTACTGTTTACAAGTCTGATTTTTCTAAAAACCTACAATTAAGTGAAACTTGTGGCAACAATAATGTCAAGGCTTTTCAGCTTTTTCTTTGTTGTTGGTTAAGCTGGTTTTTTGTCAAAACTTGTGGTTAAATGTCCCGCCAGTGTCCCATGAAAAGGCACTTTTTTAATATTAATAAGTTGGGGTGATTTTATTTAGAAATGGTTTAGAGGCAAGTTAAGTTTTTGATAATAATTCTAAATTTAGCCAGTTGGGCCGCTTTCCACTATACTTGATTTCTTTAAAAATACGCCAAGCAATAAAGCTCCCAATGAAACAAAAAACCAAATGCCAAATACCGCAGCTATACTAGAAGCAAAAGCAAAACTATTTTCTGTCGCAGAAAAATCTTCCTCGATGCCCATATGTATACAGAAATCAAGCACATAAATAGTCCATAAAACTACAAAGTACTTGATAATATTCCACGCAAGGCCTCCTTCTCGTACCTCTCC
>CAMCAW010000038.1 GCA_945872855.1 Rickettsia typhi
GCTTTGTTGAAGTGAGTGTAGTGGCAAGCGCTGAGGTTGTAGATCCGGTAGAGGCTAAGCTTTGTTGAGTGTTGTCAATTCTAAAGTAAACCAGCTTGTTGGTAAAATTAAGAATGGCCTTTTGATTGTTGATGGCGTGGATCCGCGGGCTTGAAAGCGTGCGCGTTGTGCCAAATTGTTCTAAGGCGCTAATTGAGGCAGTAATGCTAGAATTGAAGAGCTCGCTAGTAACGAAGCTGATTGGGCTTGCCGCAACAAAGCCATTAGTGGCCGTGAGATTATTTTGCTTGCCAAGAGAGCCCCAGTTAATGCCAGCTTTAAAGGCATCGTTTAATGTTACCTCAACAACTTTCGCTTCAATTAAAACTTGCGCCGAGGCATTCTCCTCAACGTTTGCCAGATATTTTGTAATTTCTGCATGTTCATTTCTTGTGGCAAAAACTGCTAAAATTCCCGCTGTCTTATTAATGGTGAGAGCGCTTTTTGCAAATGCTGTTGCGGCGACGATGGTTGTGGTTGTTCCATCGGCTGCCACGGTGCTTGCGGGGGGATTGGCAGATGATGAAGTGTTGGCGCTATTAGATAAAATTGCCGAGATATTTGCCTGAACATCGGCCCATAAATTACTGCCTTCAGAAAGATAATCGACGGAATAATTTATTGTGTAAGGCGTGTCGCGTTCAAAACGCAATATGCCTTTATCGTAGTTGTAGCGCAGCTTGCCAAGGTTAGCGATGCGCTCAATAACTTCACCCAAAGGGCGATTTCTGGCATTTAATACGATGCCTCCAGAAATATTTGGATCGAGATCTATATCAATTTTTGCTACGCGCCCAAGCTCAATTAAAACATCTTTTAACGGCACTTGATCGGTGACAGAAAATGAAATTGTTTTGCTGGTAACGTTGCTAGGCGGAGGCGCCACTACAATTAATCTTGATGTGTTCGGAATTGGTGCTTCTGCAGAAGACGCTTGTTCAGATTTTTCTTTTTTAGTTTTCTGAAAATCTTTTATAATGCTTTTATTATATTCATTTTTGGTTAATCCAGTTTGTTGATCGATCGGATCGACCACGCCTTTAGCGCAGGCAAATAAAGCAACGGTCAAGCATAGAAGCAGAGAGTTTTTTGCTTTATTTGAGAAAGACACTGCGATAATTTTTGTTAAATTTTAAGAATGGTAAGTGGGGATTTTATTTTATCAATGAGAAGATGTAAGTAAATTATTCGTGTCACAAATTGATAGAAAAACCCGATGCTCTGTTGATTTATAACAAATTTTTTTTAATCTGTAAATTCCGAATTATAATAAAAACTAAATTCCAAAAACGGTGCTAAAAGAACAAGATAAAATTTTTACAAATCTTCAAGGCCTTGAATCCCCTAATTTAGCCGCTGCGCGCAAAAGAGGAGATTGGCAAGATACCAAAAAATTTCTCGATCAAGGTGCAGAATGGCTAATTCAGCAAGTGAAAGATTCAAGCCTGCGAGGCCGCGGTGGCGCTGGTTTTCCAACAGGAATGAAATGGTCTTTTGTGCCAAAAAAAGCCGATCCAAAAGATGGTAAGCCGCATTATTTGGTGGTGAATGCCGATGAGTCAGAGCCTGGAACCTGCAAAGATCGCGAGATTATTCGTCGCGATCCACATAAATTGCTCGAAGGCTGCTTGATTGCCGCGCGCGCGGTAAATGCCAATACTTGCTACATCTATATTCGTGGCGAATATTATAACGAAGCGGTAGCGCTGCAACAAGCTGTAGATGAGGCTTACGAGGCAAAATTAATTGGCAAAAATGCCTGCAATAGCGGTTGGGATCTCGATATTTTTGTGCATCGCGGCGCTGGCGCATATATTTGCGGCGAAGAAACCGCGTTGCTAGAAAGCCTTGAAGGAAATAAGGGTCAACCACGCTTGAAGCCGCCATTTCCAGCGCTTATCGGGCTTTATGGCTGCCCAACTGTTATCAATAACGTTGAGTCAATCGCGGTGGTTCCAACGATTTTGCGCCGCGGGCCATCATGGTTTGCGGGCATTGGGCGCGAAAAAAACACCGGCACGAAAATTTTCTGCATTTCGGGCCACGTTAATAAGCCGTGCAATGTTGAGGAAGAAATGGGAATTTCTCTGCGCGAATTAATCGACAAACATGCTGGCGGAGTGCGCGGCGGCTGGGATGATCTTCTTGCTGTAATTCCGGGCGGATCTTCGGTTCCGATGATTACCAAAGAAGTTTGCGATACGGTTTTGATGGATTTTGATTCACTGCGCAATGTGGGCTCGGGCCTTGGCACTGCTGGCGTTATCGTGATGGATAAATCGACCGATGTTATCGCCGCTATCGCGCGCCTTTCGCATTTTTACAAGCACGAATCTTGCGGTCAATGCACGCCGTGCCGCGAAGGCACAGGCTGGTTGATGCGCATTATGGATCGCATGATTGAAGGCAAAGCCGAAGTTAAAGAAATCGATCAACTCTATGATTTAACTAAGCAAATCGAAGGTCACACAATCTGCGCGTTGGGTGATGCGGCGGCTTGGCCAGTGCAAGGTCTCATCAAAAATTTTCGCGGCGAGATGGTGAGGAGAATCGAAAATTGCAATAAAGCTTCGTAATTATGGTACGAAGAAAACTTCGCGCCACTTTGATCTGATCGATGTGTGTTGGTAGATGAAATTTAAATCTTTTAAAATGTCAAAAATCGTTGCTTTAATTACAACTTCTGGACGCGGCACCCGCCTTAGTGGAGATGGTATTCCCAAGCAATATTTGCCTCTCGCTGGCGTGCCACTTTTGCGTCATTCAATTCTAGCATTTCTCAATCACCCCAAAATTGATGATGTAATTTGCGTTATTCACCCTGACGATGTCGCGCTCTACGAATCGGCGGTTGTAGGGCTCGATCTTCTCAACCCGGTTTTTGGTGGCGAAACGCGCCAGATCTCGGTGCGCAAGGGTTTGGAGGCTCTGCGCGAATATGACCCGACCAGGGTTTTAATCCATGATGGCGTGCGTCCGTTTGTTTCCAAGCAAATTATCAGCGGCATTCTAGAGAAGCTCGAAACCCATCCAGCAGTGATTCCGGCCATTGCTGTTGAAGATACAATAAAAAAATATTCCGATGGCAAAATTGAATGGACACTAGAGCGCCAAGACTTGTGGCGCGCACAAACGCCTCAAGGTTTTATCTATGAAGATATTCTTAACTCGCACGGAGCCTTTAAAGACCTGCATTTCACCGATGATGCGGCGCTTAATGAATATGCCGGAATTCCTGTCGCTATAATTCCCGGTTCACAAAATAACTTCAAAATTACCACCAAAGAAGATTACGAGCGCGCTAAAAATATCGCCAAAATTTTTATCGAAAATGTTAAAGAGGAGACGCGCGTCGGCATTGGCTACGATGTTCATTGTTTTCGCAAAAGAGCGGCCGATGAAAATGATTTAATTCGCATTTGTGGCGTCGATATTCAATATGATAGAAAAGTTGAAGCGCATTCTGACGGCGATGTTGGAATTCATGCGCTAATCGATGCGATGCTTGGCGCTATAGGCGAGGGCGATATTGGCGAACATTTTCCGCCAACAGATTCAAAGTGGAAAAATTGCGATTCGCGCGAAATGTTAAAAATGATTAATCATCTGCTGGTTAAAAAAGGTGGAAAAATTATCAATGTTGATATCACGGTAATTTGCGAAAAACCGAAGATTTTTAAGTTGAAAAAAGAGATGAGTGAGGCGCTGGCAAAGGTTTTGAATATTAGTAAAAATCGTGTCAATGTTAAGGCAACCACAACGGAAAAATTAGGATTTTTGGGGAGAGGTGAAGGCCTTGCGGCTGAGGCGGTTGTTAGTGTTGCGATGAGTGTGTTGGAAGAGTAAAGTAAAAATTCTATGGGTTTTGTAGATCTTATTTTGGCAAGCGCGATATTGTTGTAATCTTGCGACTTGATAGAGTTCTTGCAGATGAATCTTGTCCTCGACAAAACTCCTTCCCGACATACTTCGCCCCTCAGACACCGGCGCGCCGAACTCGGTTCGAAGCATATCGGGAAGGGGTTTTGTCTTTCTTGCAAATTCGGAGGGAATTTTTTTGGTGGCGATTTATATTTCTTTCCTTACAAATTCGCCTGCTTATATAAATCTGCATTTAGCAACAATCCAAATCCAATCAACATCGAAGCTGTGATTGTTCCGCCGTAAGAAATGAATGGTAGTGGCGCGCCTACAACTGGAAGCAATCCCGTGACCATGCCAATATTAATAAACATATGCACAAATAAAATATTCACCACGCCCATCACCAATAATTTACCATATTGATGGCGTATTTTCATCGCCGTTGCGGTGCCAAGAAAAAATATGCCGCAATATACTGCGATCGTAAAAACGCTGCCGACAAATCCTAACTCTTCAGAGAGCATTGTGAAAATAAAGTCGGTTTGTTTTTCGGGCAAGAAGTCAAGCTGGCCTTGGGTTCCTGCGAGGTATCCTTTGCCAAAAAATCCACCAGAACCAATGGCGATTTTTGATTGAATAATATTGTAGCCGCTGCCAAGTGGATCGCTATTCGGATTTAAAAAAGTGAGAACGCGTTGTTTTTGATAATCGTAAAGCACAAAAATCCACAAAAATGGAATCGCCACAAGTGCGGCTACGCCTGCAACGATAAACTTCCACATTTTTGCGCCAGCAATAAATAATACAGATACTCCGACTAAAGTTAGAATTAAAGCGGTGCCTAGATCTGGTTGATGGAAAATAAAAAATGCGGGCACTGCAATCATAAAAAGTGGAACGATTAAATAAGAAATTTTTCCTACCTCTTCAAGATTTACATCGTAGAAATAGCGCGCCAATGCTAGCACCATGCATACTTTCATAATTTCAGAAGGCTGAATTGTGAGTGATCCAATTCTAAACCAGCGCGTAGCACCAAGGGCGTTGTGACCAGCAATATCAACGATTATCACCAATATTAACGCAAAAGCGTAAGCAAAATATGCGCTCTTAAACCACACTTTTATATCGATGACAGCAATGCCAATCATGATGGGGAAAAATATTATAAAGAATACTAATTGACGAATTAACCAAGGACGAAAATGCCCGCCACCAGCGGAATAGAGCATTAAAAATCCGAGCATGCTAAGAGCTAAAACTAGAGAAATTAGCTGCCAATTTAATTGCTTAACTCTTTCTGAAAACGGAATATGACGCTGATCTAAAAAACTCATTTTTCTGTTGTGAAAATTAAAATAAAATCTTGTGTTTATTTAAAACATCTTGATATTACTAATCAAGTTATTTACATAGTTGTTAGTTAATTAACGAAAGAGCGAGAAGCCAATAATTTCAAGCATGCCAGAGACATCAAAAGTAGCAACAAATACAGTTACCTCAAAAGTTATTCCTCCGCAAAGTGCGGCGCAAACTGCTGCGGTAAATACAAAAAAAATTCAGCCAAAAATAAAGAGCTGGTATTCAAACCGCTATCAAATGGTTGTGGTGCAGCGTAATATCTTGCTGCTTTTTACTTTGGTTTCAATGTTTGCGGTGGCAATTGCGGTGGTGTTTGTAAAAAATGTAATGTCGTCAAAGTCTCTAGAGCCTTATGTGATAGAGGTTGAGCAAAAAACTGGCGTTCCTACAATCGTTGAACAAATGACAGTCAATCATTTTACTGGCGATCAAATTATTCGCAAATATTTCATCAATCAATTTGTTCGTTCTGCCAGCGCCTACGATCCAAAAACCTACAAAACCGATGCAGAAAAAATTCGATTATTTTCCACTCCCGCTATCTACACAGATTTTCGCAACCGCGTTAATGCTAAAGAATTGGGGCCAAACTCATCAATTGAAGTCCGAATCAAATCGGTGCAATTTCCTGAAGCTAACACGGCGCAAATTCGTTTAGTGCGCCAAGTAAATCGCGAAGGCTACGATCCTCTTATGAAAGATGAAATCATCACAATGAATTTCTATTTTGCTAACCTAGATTTAAATTTGGAAGAAAGATTAATTAATCCGCTTGGTTTTCAAGTTAACAAATACTTGATTGCAGAAGAAATATTTAATTATTAGATGACAATAATCAGGCTAAAATATATTTGGAAAATTGTTTTTTCATCTTTCATCTTAGTCATTTCTATTGCGTCAACTTCTTTAGCGCAACCAGTGCCAACCACTACAGACTCAAGAATCCGCACTTTGGTTTATAATCCAAATGAAGTATATGAATTGAAGTTTTATTACGGCTATCAGTCATTCATAGAATTTGCAGATAACGAAGAAGTTGAGATGATCTCAATTGGCGAGGCATTTGCGTGGCGCATCACTCCTGCTGGTAAGCGGTTATTCATTCGTCCGCTTGAAATTGCTGCACACACCAACATGACAATCATCACCAATAAACGCACTTACCATTTCGACATCAGATCTGGAGAATATGACGGCAAGGCCGATGAAGAGCTTGTTTATACTGTGCGCTTTTATTATCCGCAAATTGGGCAGCCTTTGCCAATCTCTCCGCAATTGGGCGTGCCAGTTCCTCCGAAGCCTATCAAGTCAACCGTAAATTCTCCGTTCCCTTCTTCGGCGCGAGTTGACGACTCTAGCAATAGCGCAAGTGTTTTGGCGCTGCATCGCAACTCTGGTGGCTCGGAGTTAAATTTTGATTACGCTCTTGCTGGCAAATCAGATAACATTATACCGCTCAGAGTCTATGATAACGGCCAAGAAACCCTGATGCAATTTGCTAATGACAACTTAATTGTGCCCACAATTAACGTTGTAGATTCTTTTGGTGAAGAGCATCAACTTAGCTACACAATACGCGATAATTATGTTGTGTTGCCAACGGTTGAAAGGCAGTTCACTCTAAGGCTAGCAGATAGTCTAATTTGTGTTTACAATAGCGCTTTATTGGCGCAATAATTCAATTTTTTATGAAACTTTTTCTTAAATTTTTCACTATTTTAACTTTAATTTTTTCCATCATGAATATTGCTGAGGCTCAAAATAAATGGCGTGCGCGCGATCTAGAAAACTTTCTGTATATCGATTTGCAAAATGGTCGTGTTGTAATTGAAATGTTGCCACAAATTGCGCCAAAGCATGTTGATCGCATCAAGACCCTTGCCAGACGTGGCTTCTACGATGGTATAGTTTTTCACCGCGTAATAGATGGATTTATGGCGCAAACTGGCGATCCTACGGGCACGGGCTCTGGTGGTAGTAACTTGCCAGATTTAAAAGCTGAGTTTTCTGACGAGCCACATATTCGTGGCGCGGTTTCTATGGCGCGCGCTTCTAATCCTGATAGTGGCAATAGCCAGTTTTTTATTGTGTTGGCTGATTCGCGTTTTTTAGATGCACAATATACAGTCTGGGGCCGTGTGGTTCAAGGCATGGAGTTGGTTGATCAAATTAAGAAGGGCGCTGGTGGAAGTGGTAAGGTTAATGGGCCGGATAAAATGTTGAAGGTTCGTGTGGCTGCGGATGTTGAGAAGGTTAAGTAGTTAAAAAGCGTGCGCAACTCTTGATCTCGTCCTCGGAAAAGCCACCTCCCCGACATACTTCGCCCCTCAGACACCGGCGCCGCCGAACTCGGTTCGAAGCATATCGGGGAGGTGGCTTTTCCTTTCTTTGGTAAATTTCTTCGGTAAATTGGCAAAATCGGTTCTTCGGTAAATTGGTGAAATTAGTTCTTTATTAAATATTTGACGATTATCCCTTTAGCATACGGAAAAGGGAATTGATTTTTGATTTCGTGAAGACTAAGATAAGGTCTTTCGCAAATCAATTTAAGAAAGTTTTATGTCAAAAATCGAAAAATCAGATTCTTTATTTTCGTTGGGAGAAAGGATTTGGGAATATAAAGTTTATCTGGTGCTTGGTACGAGCTTTATATCCTCTCTCTTTGCTCCTGTAGCTGCTGTTTTTGGATGGCCAGCAACTATTATTATGATTACCTCATTAGCGTCATCTTCTGTTTTATTGCTACTTTCATTCTGTAAAGAATTTTGCGAAAGCGGGAAATTGAGGAGCGAGAAAAAGAGGAAAGATATAGAGTTTGAAGACAAGATAAGATGCGATATAATTACCATATCAGATAAGCGCGCCCTTGGTGAAATAACAAAGGATCAGGCAAAGAAAATGATTGAAGCAAGAGTGGCGTTTGTAGAAGAAGAAATAAAAGCAATAAAACCGATTATGACGGTTCTTTGTGGTGGTGATGGTGAATACTCTAAAAACGATTACGATAAATTTTATTCGTTATGGAAAAATTTTCAGCCACTTCAGACAAATGTTGCGAATCTGTTGCTCACCAGAGCCGCACCAAAAATTCCTACAGGGGAAATTTCAAAACAGACAATAGAATTTCTTTCCTCAATAACAGATGGCGATTTAGAGATTCTGAAGCGGCAATTCCGATATGTTTTACGATTGCCTCACTTGGACGTTAGTCAAGATTTAGGAATCTACAATTATGAGCTAAATAAAGATGATAATCTTCAAAACATTCTTCTAAAAGAAAATGATTTGATTCACTTAGAATCTTGTTCTCTTAGGTTTTATGGAGATGTTTGGATTGGAGAAAATGGCACCAGATCGAGCTACTATAAAATAAAGGGCTCTCACATTATTGAGAATATTGATAGTAAACAATCTTGGAACTTACAGATAGCGACTAAAGCGGAAAACCCGAAAGAACAGCAAATACAGTTCCACTCTTATACTTGTCTAAGTCAAATCGGTATAGAGGTATTCAACTTATTAAAGGATGAACTTGAGTCAACCTCTCCAGAATACTTAAACAAGCTGGTAGAATATTGGGTTAAAATTTATCCAACTGCAACTTTCAAATTAGTGGCAAAAACTCAATTACTAGAACATGACAACACTTAAAGAGGCTCAAGAAAAAGGTAAAATAAAAGACTTCATCAAAGAACGCTCTAAAGAAGAAAAGCGCGGAGATAAAGAGAAGTTTGACAAAGCGATTAAATCTATTTCGCAAACTTCGTCAAAAGCTCCGAAAGCATCAACTCATGGCAACCGCGAGAGTTGAAACGATACTCGAATTCTGCGGCGTATTTTGCTAAATGCTTTTTAGAAACGTGAATGTGCGTGCCTTTTATTGATAGCTTTAGTCTTGACCAAAAGCTCTCAATTGAATTCACAGTCGCACCTTTCTTGCTTACATACTCACCAGCCCCGTGATTCACGGTGTTGTGAGTGTAGCCTTTTTGGTTCAATCCTTTGCAAGAGCATAACTCATCACTTTGAATTTCGCTCTGCTTCTCAACATTGGCTTCAATGATTGGGTGAAGGGTAGTGCGCTTAACATCGTCAACAACCTTTGTCATGACATCGCCATTTTTCTGCATCATGCCAAAGACGATTGATTTACCTTCTGCGCCGCGACCTCTTTTACCTTTTCTTTTACCGCCGATGTAGGTTTCATCAACTTCGATGGCTCCGCTAAGTGGTTCATCGCCATCAACTTGACTCATGTGTTTTCTGATTTGATGACCCATGCGCCAAGCGGTTTTGTAAGTCACGCCAAGTTGACGTTGAAGCTCCTTTGCAGAGACTCCGCTGCGGGTTGTAGTGAATAGATAAATTGCGTAGAACCAGAGTTGAAGAGAAGTTTTTGAATCTTCAAAGATTGTGCCAACGCAAGGGTGAATGTGGTTGCCACAATTACCGCAAGAAAAGGCGCGTTCTGATTTGAGTAAATGCCAAGTTGTGTTGCGATTGCATCTAGGGCATTCGTGATTTTTAGCAAAGCGAACTTTAAACAAGTGCGTCAAGCACACATCATCGTTTGGGAATTTTTTAAAGAATTGCTGAATGGTTGTGTTTTTCATAATCAAGCCAGTTATTTAAAGGAACTGGCGAGATATTAAATAACTAATTCCCGTATGTCAAGGGGATAATCGTCTAAAATAAAAAGATGGTAAAAATAGGCGAAGCCCCATCGCGATGTCTTCTGAACCGAGTTCGGCGCGCCGGTGTCTGAGGGGCAGAGGATATCGTGGTGGGGCTTCGCCGCCCACAAGATTTTAATAATACCCAAGATTCTAATAATACCAGATTTCAAAAATAGAAAAAATCCCCTCTTATCTCTTCTTCTCAAAAAAATCCCGCAACATTTTGCGCGACTCCTCCTCGCCAATCCCCGAATAAACCTCTGGCTTGTGATAGCAAGATTCGCTAGCAAAAAATCTTACGCCATTTTCTACCGCGCCAAATTTTTTATCAGCGCAAGCATAAAAAACATTGCGAATATGAGATAGAGAAATTGCGGCGGCGCACATGGCGCAAGGTTCTAGCGTTACATACAAATCGCAATCATCAAGCCGCGAAGAATTTTTTGCCACAGATGCAGCGCGCAAAGCGAGAATTTCTGCATGAGCCGTGGGATCAACAAGGGCGCGGTTTTGATTATGGGCGAGGGCGATAATTTTTCCATCGCAAACCACTGTGGCACCAATTGGCACTTCATCTTCTGAGGTGGCAATAGCCGCTTGCCTCATAGCTTCCGCCATAAATTTATTTTTCATTTTGCCGTGAATAGAAATATTTCGATTTAAAAAATAAAATCACACCCTAGAATCTGTAGCTAATTCATAAACATAAATTTACAAAGCAATGTCTGATATAATCCCTTTTGATCAACGCGACGGTTTTATTTGGTATGATGGCCAATTTGTTGAATGGAAAGATGCAAAACTTCATGTTTTGACTCATGGCTTGCACTATGCCTCATGCGTGTTTGAAGGCGAAAGAGTCTATGGTGGAAAAATTTTTAAATCAACCGAGCATAGCGCGCGCTTGCATAATTCTGCCAAAATTCTTGGTTTTGAAATTCCGTTTTCTGTTGCTGAACTTGATGAATGTAAAAAAGAAATTGTTGCTAAGCAAAATATTGTTGATGGCTATATGCGCGCCTTTGCGTGGCGCGGTTCTGAGCAAATGGCGGTTTCGGCACAGCAAACTAAAATTCATACTGCAATTGCTTGTTGGACATGGCCTTCATACTACTCGCAAGAGGCTCGCCGCGCTGGATTAAAATTGCAATTCGCGCGTTATAAACGTCCATCACCAGAGACTGCGCCAGTAGCGGCAAAGGCTGCGGGCCTCTACATGATTTGCACTATCAGCAAACATGAGGCGGAAAAAGATGGCTATAATGATGCGCTAATGCTTGATTATCGCGGCTTTTTAGCCGAAGCAACTGGCGCAAATTTATTCTTAGTAATGAAAAATGGCGAGATTCACACGCCATTGCCAGATTGCTTCCTTAATGGTATCACGCGCCTTACGGTGATAGATTTGGCGCGCGCTAAAGGCCTTAAGGTTGTAGAGCGTCACATTAAGCCAGAAGAATTAGAAGATGCGGTTGATGTATTTCTCACGGGCAGTGCTGCAGAGGTTACGCGCGTAGGCGCTATTGGCGAGCAATATAAGTATCCGCAAATTAGCCCAATCACGTTGGGTTTAATGGAGGATTATAGTGGGTTGGTTAGGAGTTAATTAGCCCCGTCTTTACACTTGCTATGCGCGACGCTGATTTTAGGTGGCTGTTTAGTTGAATTTTTCACCACAAAGTTTCCTTGTTTATGATATTTTTCTCGCGCTTTTTATCCTTTGCTAAAATTTTTTAGCGCATCTTGCTTTGGCCGCTTTAATGTTAGAGCAATTTATTTTTGTTTCTACTGCTTCGGCAGAGACTTTGCCTATTATGGGGCTGTTGCAAATCAACTTTTTCAAAAAGCTGAACACTTGAAACAAGCGGGTTCGTTGGATCAAAAAACGGCAAAAAGTGGGGATTTGCAACAGCCCCATTATGAGCCCGTCGCAAATCCACCCAAAAACCTCATTTAAATTTCTGTAATTTTTCGCATCATTTTCTTGTTATTAAAACTCTTTAGAGCTATTGTTTTCTAGTCCTCTTGGCTGATTCGTCTTTTGTGAATTTGATCTGTCAACCTTTTTTCGGACACTAAAATTAAGCATATTTCAAAGATTTTCCATTCACTTCTTCAAACTCGACTGGCGCTAAATAATTATTAGCAGAATGGAGTCGAATTCGATTATAAAAAACCTCAATATTATAGTGCACCCCAAAATTCAGACCAAAAAAATACAATTTAGTTAGACTTTTTCCTCATAAAAATTATTAATAATTAATAAAAATAACGAGGTAAAAGCATGTCAAACTTATCAAAACACACAAAAAAATACAGTTCGGATTTCAAG
>CAMCAW010000039.1 GCA_945872855.1 Rickettsia typhi
CATCATTTTGCCATTCACATAATGGCCCGTCTCGTTAATTGCTTTATAGCTATAGCGATTCATGCTTGAATTTTTTCATTTTATTAAGAATAACTTCGCGCTTTAGTTTCGATATATGATCGACAAAAGTAATTCCATTAAGATGATCTATTTCATGTTGAATGCAAGTGGCTAAAATTCCATCCATTTCCATAGTTTTTTCTTCGCCATGAAAATCAAGAAATTTTACCTTAACTTGCAAAGGGCGAACAACGTTTGCATGCACCGTAGGAAAGGACAGACAACCTTCATTATAAGATGATAATTCATCAGATTTTTCGATAATTTCTGGATTAACAAAAAACATCGGATTGGTATTTTTAACGTGAATACCGCCGCAGCCGTGATGATCGTGGTTGTGATGCGCATTGTGATCGGTTTCATAATCAACATCCATCACCAAAACTCTTTTTAATACACCGACTTGAACAGCCGCCAAGCCAAGCCCAGCCTGACTATACATTGTTTGCACCATATCGTTCATGAAAGCGCGCAATGCATCATCAACTTTTGCCACAGGCTTAGAAACCTGCTTCAGTAAAGGGTTTGGAGAAAATATTAAAGGAAGAACTTTCATGATATTTTATTTTTTATTTCTTTGCATAATTGCTACTTACTTCATGCCTTCGCAAACCAATGCCAGCGCCTGCGGATAGAGTTCGTGTTCTTTTTGTAAAATTTTTGCCGCCAATGTTTCTTTGTTATCAATCGATAAAACATCGACCGCAGCCTGCATGATTATCGGGCCCGCGTCCATTTCTTCAACAACAAAATGCACCGTGCAACCAGATTTTTTCGCACCAGCTTTAATCGCATCGCCAACAGCGTCGGCGCCTTTAAATTCAGGCAATAGCGATGGGTGAATATTTATAACTTTGCCTCGCCATTCATTAACAAACTCTGCCGAAAGCAAGCGCATAAAGCCCGCTAAGCATACAATTTTGCAATTTCTTTTTGCAATTTCTACACCTAAAGCGCGATCAAATTCGGCGCGCGAAATAAATTTTTTGTGATCAATAAAAATAGCCTCAATGCCCTGCTCTCTAGCAAATTCAAGGCCTTGCGCCTCGGCTTTATTAGAAACCACCAGCGCAACTTCAGCAGGAAAATCAGCCCCACGACAAGCGCGAATAAGCGCCTGCATATTAGACCCGCGACCAGAAATTAAAATTGCGATTTTTATTTTTTGCATCAATAATGATTTACTTGATAATTATCTAAATGTTAAAAACAAATGACAAAAAAGTCCAACTCATTCAACTTCGTCCCACAAAAATCAGGCTTTCTCGGCGTTGAAGAAAAATATTTGAAGAGCCCGAACGATGCCAAAGTTATCGTTGTTCCCTTCGGTTTAGAAAAATCCGTAAGCTATGGCGGAGGAACGTGCAATGGGCCTAAAGCCATCATTAAATCTTCGCATCAAGCTGAACTTTTCGATGAAGAATTTTGGTGCGAGCCCTTCCGCCAATATGGCGTGGCGACGTTGAAGGCAATTGAAATCAACAAAAACATTCCGAAAGCCTTAAAGCAGCTAGAAGAAATCACTACACAAATTCTTGATGCAGGCAAATTTCCGCTAATTCTAGGTGGCGAGCATTCAATAACCGCAGGATCTATTCGCCCTTTCGTTAAAAAATATCCCGATCTTGCAATTTTGCATTTCGATGCCCATGCCGATCTGCGCGACGGCTATGGCGGAGAGCATTTCTCTCACGCTGCCGCTCTTCGCCGCGTGATGGATAACCCAATCTCCACCCTTATTTCATGCGGCATTCGCAACATTTCTGCAGGCGAAATTCCATATCTTGAGGCCAATGCCCACCGCATCAAAATCCACTTCGCCAAAGACCGCCGTAATTGGGACGCCAAGAAAATCGTCGCCGCGCTAAAAGGCCGCCCAGTGTTTTTAACTTTCGATCTCGATGGTTTTGATTCAAGCTTAATGCAGGCTACAGGCACGCCAGAACCGGGCGGAATGATGTGGGACGACGCGCTAGATATAATTCGCGAGGCCAGCAAAATCTGCAACATTGTCGGCGCCGATGTGGTTGAACTCGCGCCAGTAAAGGCTTTTCACTCTTGCGATTTTCTTGCGGCAAAGCTGTGCTATAAAATTCTCAATTTTGGATTAGCAAAAAAACTTAAATCCACCGTCTAAACTAAATATAGCTCAGCATTGATAAAAGGGGAATTTAACGCCACGTTATCAAGCGCCTAGCGACATTGCAATTAGCTAATCTACAACGAAAATTTAACTAGACAGTTGCAATTTATTTTCGAATTACTATTGTATTCGCCTCTTTTTTTAACATCAGAAGTACAAGAAAAATGCCGAGAATTTCCGTTGTTGCCAAAAACTATTCCAAAGCACTATTTGCTGCGGCCAAAAAAGCCGATGCCATAGATAAAATCAGCGATGAATTAGAAAGTTTCAAACAAAGCTTCAGCCTAGATTTTGCCCGCGAATTAAAAAATCCGGTAATCTCAAAAGCAGATTCAACAAAAATCATAAATGATATTGCAATTAATCTCAAATTAGGAAAATTACTATCTGAGTTTTTAACTGCCGTAACACGCAACAAAAGATTGAATTTATTCCCAGAAATATATGAAGAATTCACTCGCCTTGCCAAGCTGCAAAAAAACATTTTAGAAGTTGAATTAATCTCAACTGAAAAACTTGACGCAGCAGAAATTGAGCGCATCAAGGCTAGCATTGGCAAAAAACATTTTGGCAAAATAATTGAAATTAAAGAAACCGTCAAAAAAGAAATTTTGGGTGGTTTACAAATTAAAATCGGCTCAACTTTAATCGATGCCAGCTTGAAAAATCAACTTTCGAGACTTGGCAAAGAGCTAATTCGCGCCGCAAAATAAAATCGCACGAATATTTAACATAATCGCGCTATAAAAATTATTACTAACAAAACTTTACCAAAACCATGGAATTTAAAATTGAAGAATTTTCCAATATCTTACAAAAGACAATCGAAAATTACCACTCAGCTGCAGAGCTGCAAGAAGTTGGTGAAGTTGTGCAAATTGGTGACGGAATCGCCAAAGTTTATGGATTAGACAATATCCAGGCTGGCGAATTAGTTGAGTTTGACGGCGGCGTTAAAGGCATGGCACTCAACCTTGAAACGGATAACGTTGGTATCGTGGTTTTTGGCGATACTCAAAAAATCAAAGAAGGCTCAAACGTAAAAAGAACTGGCAAAATCGTCGAAGTTCCTGCTGGTAAAGGTTTGCTTGGCCGCGTAATTGATGCGCTTGGCAACCCAATCGATGGCAAAGGCCCTTTAACTAATGTTGAATATCGTCGCGTAGAAGTTAAAGCTCCCGGAATTATTGCGCGCCAATCAGTATCAGAGCCAATGCAAACTGGTATTAAGGCAATCGATTCTCTAATTCCAATTGGTCGTGGCCAACGCGAATTAATCATCGGCGATCGCCAAACTGGCAAAACCGCTATCGCAATCGATGCCATCATCAACCAAGCCCCTGCACACGAGCTTGGCGATGAAAAGAAAAAACTTTATTGCATCTATGTTGCAATCGGCCAAAAGCGCTCTACTGTAGCACAAATCGTTAAAACGCTAGAAGATGCTGGCGCGATGAAATATTCTATCGTGGTTTCTGCAACAGCTTCAGAAGCTGCAGCACTGCAATTCTTCGCACCATACACTGGCTGCACAGCGGGTGAATTTTTCCGTGATAATGGCATGCATGCTTTGGTTATATATGACGATCTTTCAAAGCACGCCGTTGCTTATCGCGAGATGTCTCTATTGTTGCGTCGTCCACCAGGGCGCGAAGCTTATCCGGGCGACGTATTCTATGTTCACTCACGCTTGTTAGAGCGCGCTGCTAAAATGTCTGACGCCATGGGTGGCGGGTCTTTAACAGCATTGCCAATTATCGAAACTCAAGCAGGAGACGTATCTGCCTACATTCCAACCAACGTAATTTCTATTACCGATGGTCAAATTTTCTTAGAAACCGAACTATTCTACAAAGGTATCAAACCAGCGGTAAACGTTGGTCTGTCTGTATCGCGCGTGGGTTCGGCGGCTCAAACAAAAGCGATGAAACAAGTTGCTGGCACGATCAAACTAGATTTGGCACAGTTTCGTGAGCTTGAAGCCTTCTCGCAATTCGGCTCCGATCTAGACGCAACAACGCAAAAATTGCTTGATAAAGGTAGAAAACTAACTGAACTTTTGAAGCAAAATCAATATTCACCAATGAGTTTTGAAGAGCAAGTTGTGTCAATCTATACTGGCGTTAAAGGCTACTTAGACAAGATCTCCGCAAAAGACGTTACTCGCTTCGAAACAGAATTTCTGCGCCGTATAAAATCAAAACACGCCGACATTCTTTCTGCAATTAAATCAGAACAAAAAATTTCTGATGCAGTTGAGGCGAAATTGAAAGAAGCTATTGTTGAGTTCGTTGGAATTTTCAACAATCACGCACCAGACACGCATTTTGATCATGCTGGTTTGTCTGAAAAATTATAAATAAGCAATCTAGGAGAAGGCAAACACCTCTTTAACTAAGAGAACTTCTCCTTTTTTGCAGGGATAATAAAGTCTTTAAAAATAAAAAAGTGGCAAATTTAAAAGTCCTTAAATCCAGAATTAAATCGGTTAAATCAACGCAGAAAATTACCAAAGCCATGAAAATGGTGGCGGCATCGCGTTTGAAAAAAGCAAAAAATGCCGTAGAAGCTTCGCGTCCATACGCTGACAGCATTTACCAAATGGCATCAAATCTTGCTTCCAACATTTCTATGAGAGGATCTCTCAGCGAAAAATTTCCACTTTTAACTGGAAAAGGCGAAGAAAAATCTTACTTGCTGGTTGTTTTGTCATCTGATCGCGGCCTTTGTGGCGGCTTAAACAGCTCTACTGTGCGCTTTGCAAAAAGCCGCATCAATCATTTAATAACCGAAGGCAAAAAAGTTCGCATCATTTGTGTTGGCAAAAAAGCCTACGAACAATTAAAGAGTGCCTATAGCAAAAAAATTATCGATCACATTTTTGGTGTTTTCAAAAACCAAATCGATTATGCAATTGCTGAAGATTTAGCTACAAAACTAATTGAAAGATTTAGCGCTAACGAATTTGACGTTTGCGAAATAATCTATAGCAAATTTAAATCTGCTATTGCGCAAGAGCCTGTTATACAACAAGTTATTCCTGCAAAAATTAATGTTGTCGATTCATCTTCTAGCGCAGAAATGCCAATCGATTACGAGCCAGAACAAGAGCAAATTTTATCAAGTTTATTGCCAAAAAATTTAACAGTGCAAATTTATAAAAACTTGCTTGAAAATAGCGCTTCTGAACAAGGCGCAAGAATGGCGGCAATGGAAGCGGCTTCCACCAATGCTAACAAAATGATCAAAAATTTAACTTTGGTTTACAACCGCACAAGACAAGCGAATATCACGCGCGAATTGATCGACATTGTCTCTGGAGCCAACGCCGTATAATATTCACGCTTGTTTAAGCGCGCGCTAAATATTTTCGCAGCCCACAATAGCAAAATAAAAGATGAAGAAAATTCTTCTGCTCGCTTTCACTATTTTTGCGCCATACTCTCCTTTTTATTCATTTGCTCAAAATGCAAATTTAGCGCAGGCCGATTTGCCCGACAAAACTCCTGCAAAAGCCGCCGAAACCACTAAGCAAGACGCTGCTTCTATAAATACAAAATCTGTTATTATCGATAAATCAGCGCTACTTGATACTGGCAATAATATTTTGGGCCATACGAACGATCTAGTGAACATGCTGCTTGGCAACGATAATAAGGTTGTGTCTTTAATGTTTGGCGATGAAGAGATTAACAATGTTGATCGCGCAATTGACTCGCTTAAGAATGAAAAAACTTACGCTCCAGAAGAAGATCCTAACAGCGCCGAAGCGAAAAAAGCGAAGGAAAAAAAAGCAAAAGAAGCTGCTGCTATAGGTGAAAATGAAAAATCATATATTTATCTCGCATCAATTATATACTACTCTCCCAAGGAGTGGGCGCTTTGGATCAATAATTTAAAAATTACTTCTGATAACAATAAAAATAATAAAGAACTTTTTATAAAAGAAATTTATCCTGATCGCGCAAAAATTATTTGGTCTTTGAGTGTTAGTAAGTGGAAAATTTTATCGGGCAAAAAATCTGAAGATGAAGCGCCGCAACTTAATGCTAAAAATAATGTTGAAATTGAGTTTATTTTAAAGCCGAATCAAACTTTTATTTTAAGCTCGGGCCGCATAGTTGAAGGACGCGCCGTTGTTAACAAAGAATTAGCAAAAGGAGCAGCAGCAACAAAAGAAATAAGAAGTTCAAAGAAGGCAGAAGTGATAAAAGAAAAAGGATTAGATGCGGGAAAAGAAGCGGCGCAAGAAAAAGAAATATCGGAAGAAAAAGTAATAATTAAGGAAAAAGTAGCACAATAAATTTTGTTAAAAAATGTTCATTTCTCTGCGCAATCACACAACTTATTCTTTGTGTAAAGGCGCGATAAAAATTCAAGAATTAATTGATGCGGCGGTGGCTGATAAAATGCCAGCCCTTGCCATTGCTGATTGCGGCAATCTTTTTGCTGCGCTCGAATTTTCTACTTATTGCAAAAAAGCTGGCATTCAGCCTATTTTATGCGCCGAAATGTTGGTTGATTTTGGCGAAAAAGATTTGCGCAACGCTTCCAACCTTGATATTGAACGCTCGCTGGCCAAGATGCCGCTAATTGCCTCAACCAAAGAAGGTTACGAAAACTTGATGTATTTGGTGAGTTATAGTTTTTTGAATCGCGAAAGTGGCTTGTCGCCGCATATAAAATTTCCACTGTTAAAAGAAAAATCAAAAGGCCTTATCGCCTTGTCTGGTGGGGTTGAAGGCATTGTCGGAAAAATGCTGCATGATGGGCAAGAAAAAAAATTAGATGAGATAATTAAAGAATTACAAAATGTTTTTTCGCCACAAAATTTTTATATCGAAATAACTCGTCACGGCACTGAGGCTGAAAAAAAGTTGGAGGAAAAATTTATTGCGATTGCCTTTAAGTACAACGCGCCGTTGGTTGCAACGAATGATGTTTATTTTATCAGCGAAGATATGCACGAGGCGCAGGATATTTTAAATTGCATTGGCGAGGGTAGATTTTTTTTGGAAAGCGACCGCAAAAAGAATTCTCCGCAGCAATATTTTAAAAATCAGAAGGCGATGGAGGCTTTGTTTGCCGACCTTCCCGAGGCTTTAGAAAACACGGTGAATATTGCAAAAAAATGTGCGGTGATGGCTTTTGAGCGCCCGCCTACTCTGCCAAAATTTAGCAGTGAGAAAGATTTTGATGAGCGAGAAGCGCTGAAGAATGAGTCGTATCAAGGCTTGCGCATGAGATTGGCGCATAAGTTTAAGATGGAAAAACTTGCGGTGGAGAAAAATTCTGCGCCAGAATCTACTGCGCAGCAAGGTAAAAATATTGCCCAAGAATCTTTGGATCACGAAGAAAAAATTACGCAAGAATATTTCGCGCGGCTCGATTATGAATTGTCGGTAATCGGCAAAATGAATTTCGCGGGATATTTTTTAATCGTCTCCGATTTTATTTTGTGGAGCAAAAAAAACGATATTCCTGTCGGCCCCGGAAGAGGCTCTGGTGCTGGCTCTGTAGTGGCGTGGTCTTTGCAAATTACCGATCTCGATCCCATCAGATTCGGCTTGCTTTTTGAACGATTTCTCAACCCCGATCGCGTTTCAATGCCCGATTTCGATATCGATTTTTGTCAATCGCGCCGCGACGAGGTGATCAAATATGTGCAGCAAAAATATGGCAAAGATTATGTCGCACAAATTATCACCTTCGGAAAGCTGCAAGCGCGCGCGGTTCTAAAAGACGTAGGTCGTGTATTGCAAATGCCATACAATCAAGTTGATCGCATTTGCAAACTGATTCCCTTCAATGCCATTGAGGCTGTAACGCTCGACAAGGCAATTGAGATGGATAAAGATTTGCAAAAAGCCATAAAAGAAGACCCGCAAATTACAAAATTGGTTTCTATTGCACTAAAGTTAGAGGGCCTGAACCGCCACGCCTCAACGCACGCGGCTGGTGTGGTGATTGGCGATAAACCACTGCGCGAAATCTGCGCGCTCTACTCCGACGATGCTGAAAGCATGCCCGCGGTTGGCTATTCGATGAAATATGCCGAAAGCGCAGGGCTGGTGAAGTTCGATTTTCTAGGACTGAAGACACTTACCACAATTTTTGAAGCGGTGAAATTAATCGAGAAAAATCGCGGCATAAAAATTGATATTAGCAGCATTCCACTCGATGACAAAACCACTTTTGATATGCTGGCGAAGGGCGATTCTATTGGCGTCTTCCAGATTGAGTCTTCAGGAATGCGCTCGGTTCTAAAGCAAATGCGCTCGGATAAAATTGAGGATATCATCGCACTCATCTCGCTCTATCGCCCGGGACCAATGGATAATATTCCAACTTACATTCGCCGCAAACATGGCGAGGAGAAAATTAATTATCCGCACCCGCTGCTAGAGCCTACTCTCAGCGAGACTTATGGCGTTATTGTTTATCAAGAACAGGTGATGGAAATTGCGAAAGTTTTAGCGGGATATAGCCTTGGAGCCGCAGATTTGCTGCGTCGCGCTATGGGTAAAAAAATTAAGGAAGAGATGGACGCGCAACGCAAAATCTTCGTCGATGGCGCGATGAAAAACGGCGTGCCTGCAAATCAAGCCAGTGAAATTTTTGATTTGGTGGATAAGTTTGCAGGCTACGGATTCAATAAATCTCACGCTGCGGCCTATGCGCTGATTTCTTATCAAACAGCATATTTAAAGGCGAATTTTCCGGTAGAATTTTTGGTGGCGTCGATCAATCTTGAAATTGATAATACTGATAAAATTAACGTGTTTTTGCAGGTAGCAAAAGATCATGGAATTAAAATTTTGCCGCCCAACTTGAATGAGAGTGAAGCGTATTTTTCGATTGAGGCGGTTGGTTAAAAATCTAGCGCAACCTATTGAAATTGGTTGACTAAAAAAACCTCTTGCAAAATCCTATAGAACCATTAAATTACTGGTTAACACACGCTTCCTTTATTGGAAATGTGCCGCACTACCCCTCAAAGGATGTGCGGCTTTTTTATTTTTAGGGCTATGAAAAAAGTTAGTGTCTTCATCGACGGATACAATTTATATCATGCGATCAATAATCTTAAAAAACCTCACCTGAAGTGGGTAAATTTATTTGGTCTCGCAAAAGAATTTGCTAGGGCTGACACTGGTTTTGAAATAATCAGAGTTAAATTTTTCACCGCTCCACCAATACATAAATCTCCTCAAATTCAACAAAGATATTCTATTTACACCAAGGCTTTAAAGCACTGTGGCATTGATGTTATTGAAGGTAAATTTAAACAAAAATTACTCACTTACAAAGATGGGGACAAAAAATATTTCACCAGAATTTCTCACGAAGAAAAAGAAAGTGATGTAAATATCGCCTTAGCGATTCTTGAAGATGCCTTTGAAAAAACTAGCGATAAGCTTTTGGTCATCACTAACGATTCTGATATTTCGCCAGCTATTAGATTGGCTTTGCAAAAAAATAAAAATCTTAAAATCAGCGTAATCACTCCGCCTCTAATCAAGACAAAGCACGCCAATTATGACTTGATCGATGCTTGTGGCGATATTAATAAAAATAAAAAAGGACAAATATTTTTTAAAACTAGAATGATAACCGAATATCATCTTGAAAGAAATTTACTACCAGAAGAAATAATAATTGATAATAAAACCAAAATTATCATGCCAAAGGAATATAAAAATCCTGCTACAAAATAAGGCGTCGCGAGAATTTTCAAAATTAAAATGAACTATAAAATCAAATTAAATCACATTAAAGAATCTTGCGAACTAACGCGCTTGAATAATGATGCGCAAGGGTTTGTGGCTGCTTTACTTTGCGGAAATTTTATTGGTCGCGATGTAGTTTTTGTTGCAGAAAATGAAATGCAGGTAGAAATTATTGAGAAACAAATTCGGTTTTTTATGCCGCATTTAGAGGAGAATTTTGAGGTGTTGAATTTTTTGGCGTGGGATTGTTTACCTTATGATCGTGCCTCGCCGAAGCATATGATTGTTGGCGAGAGAGTACGCACGCTTTATAAATTGGCGAATAAAAATTCGAGTGAGAAACATAATTTTAGCGGCGAGAATGCAAATTCGAATATAACCAATAAACATGGCCGAAATTTTTTACTTCTTACCACCGCAAATGCCATTTTGCAAAAAGTGGTTGCGCCCTCTATTATCAAGAATCTAGGTCTTATTGTTAAAGCAAAAACCAAAATCTCTATCACGCAAATTAGTGAGTTTTTAATTTTTAATGGATACCAGCGCCAATCTACAGCCTCAGACGCTGGCGAGTTTGCGGTGCGCGGTGGAATTGTTGATATTGTAATGAATCGCGCCGCGCATTTAGCTGGTTATCGCATTGATTTTTTTGGCGATGTGGTAGAATCTATAAAAGAGTTTGATCCGTTGAGCCAGCTTTCTCAGGGCTTGGTGCGTGATGTTGAAATTTTGCCCGCTAGCGAAATTATTCTAAATGAAAAAACTTGTGCCAATTTTCGTGAGCAATATCGCAAAAATTCTGGGCAAAATTTTAGCATGGCAGATGATGATCAGCTTTATAGTGCAATCTCGCAAGGCCGCTCTTATGAAGGCATGGAGCATTGGTTGCCGTTGTTTTATGATCAGGCTTTGGTGAGTATTTTTGATTATTTGCAAGCACCGGTTTTGTTGTTAAATCGTGAAGTTTTTTCGGCCGTTAGTAAGCAACATGAAACCGTGTTGGAGTATTATAAATCAAGGGTTGAGAGCATTAGAGAGAGCAGAATTTCTGGCACAATTTATAATCCGATTGCGCCAGAATTACTTTATTTTTCTGCGGAAGAAACGGGGGAAATTATCGCAAAAAACCTGCATATCACGTTCAATAATTTTGATGCTACTGGCGCCAACACTGGCCGTGTGATCGATTTAGAAATTGAGCAAGTTCCAGATTTTGCGCTCGCAGGAAGAACAAATGCCCGCGACCCGATGGAGTTGTTGCAAGAATTTTTAGCGGCGCAAAACCTTGCTGCAAGCGGTTCGCACGCGCATAAACCGCGCAAAACTATAATCGCTTGCCTCGCAGAATCTTCGCGCGAGCGGCTGCACAGGCTTCTACTCGAATTCAATCTAAAAATTGAAACTTGCTTGCTGCCTTTAAATCAAGGCTTCGTGGCCACAGATTTAATTATGATTGGCGAGCAAGCGATTTTTGGCGAAAAGATCGCGCGCCGCAAAACCAACAACAAAGCGGCTTCGCAGCGTATTTTGGAAGAAGCGCTCAGCATTAATGTTGGCGATTTAGTGGTGCATCGTAATCATGGGATTGGCAAGTTTGATGGCATTCACACGATAGACCTAAACTATTCAGGCTCTAGTAGTGTGCAAGGCATACAAAAAGACTCATCTCCAAACAAACCAAACACAGTTTTCGACAAATCCTACGCGCAGCAATCTAGCACCCAAGAATCACTAAAAAAACTCGGCCAATCAGTAAAAACCGACATGCTAAAAATTCTCTATGGCGGCAGCGACGTGCTGTTTGTGCCGGTAGAAGATATCAATCTCATCACGCGCTATGGCAACGACAATCCCTTGATAAACCTAGATCGGCTTGGCGTTGCAGTGTGGAAAAATCGCAAGGCCAAAGTGCGTAATCGCATAAAAGTTGCGGCAGAAGAATTGATAAAAATTGCGGCGGCGAGACACCTTAAAAGCGCGCCAGTTCTACTTCCAGAGCCTCATCTTTATGAAGAATTTAAGGCGCGATTTGCGTTTGTAGAAACTGAAGATCAGCTAAAAGCGATTGACGAAGTTGAAGAAGATTTACAAAAAGGCTCGCCGATGGATCGCTTAATTTGCGGCGATGTAGGCTTTGGCAAGACAGAAGTGGCAATGCGCGCGGCGTTTATTGTGTGCAGCAAAAATGTTACAGAATTTGCGAAAAAT
>CAMCAW010000040.1 GCA_945872855.1 Rickettsia typhi
GCGCCTAAACACCAAAAATTACCAAAACTGCGAACCAAAGCGCAGAAAAAATCAAAAAAATTCCAAAAAAATCGAGTAAAAAATTTCTAAAAGTTCTGAGTTAGATTTTTTTTAGTTTAAATTTTTTGGGAAGTTAGATTTGCGACGGGAAAAATCGAGTAAAAAATTTCTAAAAGTTCTGAGTTAGATTTTTTTAGTTTAAATTTTTTGGGAAGTTAGATTTGCGACGGGTTCATAATAAATCTGCAGAGCAATCGCCTCTATCAACTCTCCTTGGCTTTTGTAAGTGTTAAAATCTTCAAGCTCAAATTTTAGTTTTTGATAAAAAGATTCTTGTCTGCCATTTTGCCAAGGAGAGCTTTTTTTACTCATCGAAGCCTTGATATTCCTTGCTTGCAAGATTTTTGCTAAATCATCACTTTTATACTCACTTCCTTGATCAGAGTGAAATATTTGCGGTGATTTTTCTCTTTTATTTATGGCGTTTAGCAAAGCCTCCGTAACCAATTCCTTGTTGTGTCTGCTGGCGATATTCCACGCAATAACTTCTCTGGTAAAAGCGTCAAGGACTGTCGCTAAATACATGAATTTATTTTGATAAGATAAATATGTAAAATCACTAACCCAGACTTGATTTGGCTTGTTTATTGCTAGATCTAAAATCAAATTCTTGGCTGAATTTTTTGCAAATTTATTGCGTTTAATTCTTGGCTTTTTTCTTGATTTCTTGACCCTGATATCAAACAACTTCATAACCCTTCTGACGCGCTTCTTATTGATTCCTAAAGCTAAAGCAATTCTTAACAATGTCCCCATTTTTTAAACAAAAACTCCCTTCCAAATTGATCGGACAAAGCAAAAAGCTCGAATCTAGAAATTATATCCCAAAATTACTTTATAGATATTTTGTGGCACTAGCTGATTGCCGTTAACTTGGCGATAAACCGGAAATTCAATATCAGCATAAAGCTTGAATTGCTTTACAGAAACCTCAACTCCCGGAGCAAACCACATCATGCCATATCCACTATTTGGATTGTGAGAAGGATCGGCCCAGCCAGAATCTTGCCCTTTTTTAGCACCAGTAAATTGCAAGATTGGTGCAACTCTGTTTACAACGCCAACTTGACCCAGATTATAATAAACGCCAGTTGCACCAGAAATTTCATAACCCGGGGTATAGCCCTGATGCCTTATGAATGGCCGCTCCCAAGAAGCTTGCATAAAATATCCCATCTTGCTGTCTTTGCCAAAAGTTCCCATGTGATAAGCGCCGAGAATTGTGTCGGTTGAGCCTGTTCCTATTTGAGTATTGCGCGCAAATTCGCTGTCTTTTGTTGCGCCGGTTGGCAATTTTAAACCAAAGGTAATGCCGGTAGACATATCATCGAAGAAACCGGAATAAATTCCGTTAACCCGAATATCGCCAATGTCGCTATGTTTTGTGCGAGTTAAGTCTCCGTGGTGAGGTAAATTTTCTACAGAACGCGTAACATATGGAACGCGAATTGCGGCGCCCCAATCGCGGCTGAACATATATTGCGCGCCAGCGGTTATGGTTTGAGTGGCGATTTCTTTGTCGTGATTATGGCCGCTCGATTTATTTTCGCCGTGCCAGTTGCGAGTTTGGCTCATCTGGTCATATTGTAAAAAAGCAATTCCGCCTTTGCCGTTAGGAATTAGCGAGCTGGTTCCAACATTTAAAACTCCGCAACCGCAGGCACAAGCCGACGCATCTTTAGAATAAAACATTGGCGAAAGCAGCACGGGCACAAGAAGCGCGGTTGAAAAATATTTTTTCAGATTCATAGGGTTATAAAAAACGGATTAATAATTTTGATATTTTTTAACCGCACTATAACCTTCTTACAACTAAACTTGAGCAAGCGAGACAATTTGTCCAAGGCGCTTTTTATGATTTATTCTTTAAGATCAAATAAATGAAAGACACGATTTTTCAAAATACAAACCGCAAGAATCTTCTACAACTGCTTTGGCTGCGCTTGATTGCGATATTTGGTCAAGTGGCAACCATTCTGTTCGTCTATTATTTTTTGCATATTGCACTACCTTTAACGGTAATGTTTGCGACGTTGCTGCTGTTGACAATTGTTAATTGCGTCAGTTTTTACCGCTATAAATTCCAAGAAAATATCAGCGATAAAAGCCTATTTATTGAACTTTTATTTGATGTTGCCGCCCTTACTTCGCAGCTTTATTTTAGCGGCGGAATTTCTAATCCGTTTATCTCGCTGTTTTTATTGCAAGTAATTATTGGCGCGATTTTGCTACGAAGAATTTATGCTTGGCTGATTGCCGCGATTACCATTCTTTGCTATGTTTGGCTTAGTTTTAATTATCAAGAATTTCACGCTTTTCATCATCACGAAGAAGGAGATTTATTTAATCTGCATCTGCACGGAATGCTGATCAGCTATGTTTTTGCGGCGATTTTGCTGCTGATATTTGTTACCAAAATCATCAAAAATCTCAGGGAAGGCGATGAAAAAATCAACCTGTTAAAACGACAATCTCTCGAAAAAGAGCAAGTGATTCGCATGGGTTTGCTTGCAACTGGCGCGGCTCACGAGCTTGGCACGCCGCTTTCAACAATTTCAGTAATTCTTGGCGATTGGAAAAAAATGAATCTGAAAAAAGATTTAATTGAAGATGTTGAAGTGATTGAAACACAACTTGCTTGCTGCAAAAAAATTCTCTCCGAAATTCTTTCCTCCTCTGGAAAAAAAAGGCTTGAGCAAGCAACAATTGCGCCAGTTAAAGAAGCTTTTGGTGGCCTGATAAAAGAATGGATAGAATCAAGAAAACCAGAAAATCTGATCTATAATTTTGAAGGCAAAAGCGATAAAAAAATTCTTCTCGAAGATATTTTGACTCAAGCCTTTTTTAATATTCTTGATAATGCTTTAGAAGAATCGCCAGCTTTTATTTTGGCTAGTGTTTTGGTTGCAGAAGATAATGTTGTCATCAGCGTAGAAGACCAAGGGAAAGGCTTTGACAAGGAAATTATAAATCAAATTGGCCAGCCAAATTTAACTACAAAAAACAGCAGCGGCCTTGGTTTATTTTTAGCGCTCAACACTTTAAACAGAGTCGGCGGAGATTTAAAAATTGAGAATTTACCCGCAGGTGGCGCAAAAGTTTTAGTAACTCTTCCACTAAAAAACCTATGAAAGACTACAAGGCAATTTTGATTGTTGAAGATGACGAAACGCTGGCAAGCAGTTTAGGCAGGTCTTTTGAGCGCCGAGATTATGAAGTAAAAATTGCCAGCAATGTTAAAGAGGCTCAAGCAATTCTAAAAAAATTTCATCCGCGCTATGCGGTGGTTGATTTAAAAATGCCTGGTGAATCTGGTTTAGAATTGGTAAAACATTTACACAAATTTGACCAGATGATGAAAATTGTGATGCTTACTGGCTATGCCAGCATTACAACAACGATTGAAGCCATTAAATCTGGAGCTTGTTATTATTTGGCAAAACCAGCAAATGCTGATATGATAATTGCCGCTTTTAATGGCGAATCAAATGCATCAAAAAAACCAACCAGCGATAAAAAAACCTCAATAAAAAATCTAGAATGGGAGCATATTCATCAAGTGCTGGTCGAAACCGATTTTAATGTTTCTGAAGCGGCTCGCATTCTTGGAATGCACAGAAGAACATTGGCCAGAAAATTAGAAAAAAGGCGAATTTCTTAAATTCTGATTGCACTAATATTGATCTATTGACCCTAATTTATTTGCGCTTGAAATTATTTTACCCATTTTAAAAGCCAGCTCTTTGTTTTGATAGCTCGCTCTTGTTACGATACCAACTTCGCGATATTTTTTTTGGCCAAAAGAAAGCAGTTTCAGATCTTTTTCATTCAAGCAAGATAATCTTGGTAAAATGGCCGCAGCATCTTCACTTACTTTCAGCATATTTTTTACTGTCTCGATATTGGTAGAGTAAAAGTTGCTCAAAACATCTCTGCTGTTTAGGTTGCAAATTTCCTTAATGTTGTCATTCATACAATTTCCCTCTTCAAGTAAAATCAAATTTTTATCCGCCATTATTTTTGGGAAATCTTTTTGCGTTAGTTTTGAATTTTTGTTTAAAGCCAAAAGAAATTCTTCTTTGTAGAGTTTTTTGTAAGAAATTTTGTCATCTATCAAATCTTCAAAATAAGCAATAATTCCAATATCAATTTCGCCGCTTTTAAGTTTTTTTAAAAGATTTTCAGTTTTTTCTTCCATGAAAAAAAATTTAATATCGGAGAATTCTTTTTTAAATTTAGAAACCACGAGAGGCAGCAAATAAGGGCAGATAGTGGGTATTAAGGCAATTTTTAAGCGCAATAAGCCATTCTTAACTTCTTTAATTTGCCAAAACGAACCAATAATTGATTTGGCTTGCTTGATAACTCTAGCGCCTTTTTCAGTTGTAATTATACTTTTGCGATTTCTTTCAAAAATCTCAAATCCAAGCCGATTTTCTATTTTTTTAATTTGCTGGCTTAGCGCTGGTTGCGAGATAAAACATTTTTTAGCCGCCTTTTGAAAGCTCTTCAACTCATCAATAGCAACAAGATATTCAAAATCTCTGATATTCATAATTTAGGTTATTTTGTGCTTTTAAGATACATAAGCAAAACATATTAAAGTTATAATTAATTTATATTTTACTTATGTTACTTTCTAGATATTTTTACTTTTGATTTTTCCGTTAAATAACTCAATTAAAAAAATTTCTAATAATGAAAATAAATAAATTTCTTTTAATCACTTCCCTTGCAATTGCGGGATGCTCAGCTCCAAAAGACCATTCTCATCAAATTAATTTTGACGCAAAATCAAATGAATTTTGGTGGCCAAATAAAATAAATTTATCTCCTCTTCGCTCTCAATCTAGCGAATCAAATCCTTATGGCAGCCAATATAATTACGCCAAAGAATTTTCTAAAATCGACATCGAATCCCTTAAAAAAGACATCAAAAAAGTAATGATGACCTCGCAAGATTGGTGGCCAGCAGATTATGGAAATTATGGCCCATTCTTTATTCGCATGGCGTGGCACAGCGCCGGAACCTATAGAACAGAGGACGGACGCGGTGGCGCTGGTGGCGGACAACAACGCTTCGAACCACTTAATAGCTGGCCCGATAATGCCAGCTTAGATAAAGCAAGGCGCTTGCTTTGGCCAGTTAAACAAAAATATGGCAGCAAACTTTCTTGGGCCGATTTGATGGTGCTTTCAGGAAATGTTGCCCTTGAATCGATGGGCTTTAAAACCATGGGATTCGCGGGCGGAAGAGTTGATGACTTTGAGCCAGATTTAGTTTATTGGGGCCCAGAAAATAAATTTATGGCGTCTGATCGTTTCGACAAAAACGGCAAGTTAATAAAGAATCTTGGCGCAACAACAATGGGATTGATTTATGTGAATCCCGAAGGGCCAAACGGCAATGGCGATCCAATTTCTGCGGCGGCGCAAATTCGCGAAACTTTCGGCAATATGGCAATGAACGACGAGGAAACTGTTGCCTTGATTGCAGGCGGTCACACTTTTGGCAAAAATCACGGCGCACATAAAGTCGATAAATGCATTGGCGCAGCCCCTGCTGAAAGCGAAATAGAAGCTCAAGGCTTTGGCTGGAAAAATAAATGCGGCACTGGCAAAGGTGTCGATGCCGTAACCAGCGGTTTGGAGGGCGCGTGGAATGCTAATCCAACAAAATGGACAATGGGTTATTTAAAAACTTTATTTGCTTACAATTGGGTTAAAACCAAAAGTCCGTCTGGCGCAATTCAATGGATTCCTGAAAAAAATCAAGCGGCAAATACTGTTCCCGACGCTCACGATTCTTCAAAAAAGCATGCGCCAATTATGCTTACAACCGATTTGTCGCTAAAGGAAGATCCAAAATATCGCGCAATTTCAAAGCGTTTTTTAGAAAATCCAAAAGAGTTTGAAAAAGCTTTCGCTGGGGCTTGGTTCAAATTAACTCATCGCGATATGGGGCCTAGAGCAAGATATGTTGGCAAGGATTCGCCAAAAGAAGTTTTGATTTGGCAAGATCCAATTCCTGAAGTTAAACATGCGTTAATTAATGCTTCAGAAGTTGAAAATCTTAAAATCAAAATTCTAAAATCTGGATTAAGCGCTTCTGAGCTTGTTAAAGCCGCTTGGGCTTCTGCCGCTTCTTTTCGAATTACCGACATGCGCGGCGGAGCAAACGGCGCGCGCGTTCGCTTAGAGCCACAAAAAGATTGGCAAGTTAATAATCCGCAAGAATTAGCTAAAGCGCTAAATGTTTTAGAAAAAATCCAAAATGATTTTAATAAAACTTTAACCGGTGGCAAAAAAGTTTCTCTTGCCGATGTTATTGTTCTTGGTGGAAATGCCGCAATTGAAAAAGCGGCGCATGATGCTGGCGTTAATATCAAGGTTCCTTTTAAAGTTGGCAGGGGCGATACAAATCAAGCACAAACTGACGCTAAATCATTTGCAGCCTTAGAGCCCAAAGCTGACGGCTTTAGAAATTATTATAGCAAAGATGCTCTAATTTCACCAATTAACGCTTTAATCGACCGCGCTTACCTGCTTGATTTAAGAGCTCCCGAAATGACTGCGCTTCTTGGCGGCATGAGAGTTTTGGGTGCAAATTCAGATAATTCTGAATATGGAATTTTAACCAAAAAATCAGGCGCACTTACCAATGATTTCTTCGTTAACTTACTTGATATGTCGGTTGAGTGGAAAAAATCTGATAAACTAGAGGGAGTCTATGAAGCTCGCGACAGAAAAACTGGCGAAGTTAAATGGAAGGCAACTCCAGTTGATTTAGTCTTTGGTTCAAGCTCTGAGCTTCGGGCAATTGCTGAGGTTTATGCAGCTAGCGACGGAAAAGAAAAATTCGTCAAAGATTTTGTCAAAGCTTGGACAAAAGTTATGAATGCAGATCGATTTGATTTAAAGAAATAATCGTAAGCAGTAGAAGATGATTAGAAAAATCTGATCGTCTTCTACTCTTATTGAGCCATAAGGCAAAATTATAAAAATTTAATCATCAGCTTTATCGGATAAGTAAGAACGAAAACAGAAATAATTCCCCCAAGCCACAACAAAATAAACCAAGACCATTGCTTAAGATTTTTGTGGGCCTCGAGATAAGATTTTATCTTTTTAGTAAGAGTGCTCATGACTTACTTTGCCTCGAAAAACATAATAGCAATATCCAGTATATCCCAAGATTATTGGCAATAATGGCGCAATGCCAACCAGCATTAAAGATAGGCCCTCTGGCGATGCGGCGGCTTGCCAAACGTCATATTGAAAAGGAATAATCCACGGATAAATGCTGATTGCAATTCCTAAATATCCCATCAAAAAAAGGCCCATGCTAATCAAAAATGGCCTATATTCTCTTTTGTTATTTTTTAAATCTCGCCAAAGCATAAGAAGCAAAAAAGCCGTAATAATGGGCGCCAGAGATAGATAATAAATATTTGGCGCGCTAAACCAAAATTCTCTAATTCTTTCATTTAAAAATGGCATTATTGCGCTCACCAAAATCATAAATATTGCTACAAAAAAAAGCACATAAGAAGCAACTTTGCGCGACCAGCTTTGCGTGACATCTTCGGTTTTCATAATCAGCCAAGTTGAGCCGAGCAAGGCGTAGCCGAATATCAGCGCGATTCCTGTCATGATGCTAAAACTATTTGCCCAATCGAAGGGTGAGCCTGAAAAATTTCTGCCATCTACTTGAACGCCCTGCACAAATGCGCCAAGAATCGAGCCTTGAAAAAAAGCAGCGGCGAGAGAACCAAAGTGAAAAATATAATCCCAGAAACGCTTGGTTTTTTCGCTGGCTTTAAAACGAAATTCAAAGGCAACTCCACGCATAATAAGCCCAAGCAGCATGCCAATTATTGGGATATAAAAGGCAGGCATCAATATTGCATAAGCTAGCGGAAATGCCGCAAATAATCCGCCGCCGCCCATTACTAGCCAAGTTTCGTTGCCGTCCCAAAAGGGCGCAATCGAATTCATCATGCGATCGCGACATTTATCTGAAGGCGCAAAGGGAAAAATAATTCCTATACCAAGATCAAAGCCATCGAGAAATACATAAAGAAAAACTGCCGTAGCAATGATGATTCCGAAAATAAGCGGCAGATCTATTATTGAAGAAAAATTAAACATTTTTGCCTCCTTTTATTTTGCTAATCAAAGCTTCTTTGCTGTGCTGATAATATTGCTCTTTGTCTTGCAAAACCGCCGGAACTCCCTTTTTGATGAGCTTCAAGATATAATAACTTCCCGAGCCAAAAACAAAAACATACATAACAACAAAAGCCAACAAAGACACTGCAACTTGCGGCCCAGTAATTGCAGGTGAAACCGAATGAATGGTTCGAATAATTCCGTAAGCTGTATAAGGCTGGCGACCAATTTCGGTTACAAACCAGCCAGCCAAAAGGGCCGTGAAGCCAGCAGGCATCATTAACATCCACCAAATTTTCAAGAACTTGCTATCGAAAAGCTTGCCGCGAAAATATTGAATCGCGCTGAAAAAGCCAATTGCAAGCATCAAAAAACCAATTCCAACCATTATTCTAAAAGACCAAAAAACCATCGCCACTGGTGGACGGTCTTCCTTGCTCCATTCTTTTAAACCCTTGATTTCGC
The DNA here is from genome assembly GCA_945872855.1 of Rickettsia typhi. GTDB lineage: Bacteria > Pseudomonadota > Alphaproteobacteria > Rickettsiales > UBA1997 > CAMCFD01. The sequence goes on from CAMCAW010000040.1 coordinate 8,698, forward strand.
CATTTTTATCGTGAGTTAAAACTACGCTAGCAAGATGCGGAATTTTTATTTCGTAAGCATTTTCTTCTTTTTGATCATCAGGAATTGCGAATAATAAAAGATCGGCGCCTTTTGTAGTTTTCCACAAGCCTTCCATTGCAGCAACCTTTGCTGGCTGATATTTTAAAGTATTTAAGCCATGCATATCACCAATAAAAATTTGCAAAGGCGCAAGTAAAGCAACCAGCAAAACCGCCATTTTTAGCATGATTTTTGCGTGAGTTATGTGTCGCTTCTTCCACAAATAAAAAGCGCCAACACCGCCAACAACAAAAGCAGTCGAAAGATAAGCGGCGCTCACCATGTGAAAATAGCGATATGGAAATGAAGGATTAAATATAATTTCTAGCCAATTAGTTGGATTAAGACGACCATCTTCACCTATTGTAAAACCTTGCGGGGTCTGCATCCAGCTGTTGGCTGATAAAATCCAGAAAGCAGAAATTAAAGTTCCGATTGCCACAATGCAAGTTGAGATAAAATGCATTTTTTTGCTAACTTTTCCCCAGCCAAAAAGCATGATTCCTAAAAACGAAGCTTCTAAGAAAAAGGCGGTCAAAACCTCAAAACCAAGCAGAGGACCCAAAACATTGGATATTTTATCAGAAAAAACCGACCAATTAGTGCCAAACTCATAAGACATCACCACGCCCGAAACCACGCCCATTCCAAAGGCAACAGCAAAAATTTTTATCCAAAATTTGTAAAGTTCTTGATAATTTTTATCTCCTGTTCTTAACCATCTCCATTCAAGCACAGCTAAAAAGCTGGCCAAACCAATTGTAAAGGCAGGAAAAACGATGTGAAAACTCACTGTAAAAGCAAATTGAATTCTGGCGAGTATTATTGGATCTAATTCAAACATAAATATTTTATAATTTAATTGATCAGAATTGATGTGCGCTAAATAAATTATCTGTTTTCTTAGTCATATCAAGTAGTATATATTTTTTTGACTAAATCGATCGAACCATTTAAAGCATCAGCGACCCATATAAACATCTGTTCAAAACCTCCCAACTTCTTCTCTTGCGGTATTTGGAGGAAATTGATAATTTTATAGCAATATCTAACTTAATAAGAAAAATATGGGAAATTCTGGGCTTACAATTTTCTT
>CAMCAW010000041.1 GCA_945872855.1 Rickettsia typhi
GTTCTTTTTCTTCAGGAGCTGCGTCGATTTGATCGTAGCCGCGCTTTTCTGCCATGCCCGATTTTGACAAGTAGCTAGTTATTGCCGCTGTTAGGGTTGTTTTACCGTGGTCAACGTGGCCGATGGTGCCGATGTTGACGTGGGGTTTGTTGCGTTGGAAGGTTGCTTTGGTCATAAAATATTTTGAAGAAATTTTACTAGGAAGAAAAGGAAAGGGAGAAAAATACAGGGTTTGAAATAAAATGCAAATGGAAAATTATACGCTTTGCCTATTTGGGAGTTTTTTTGAACAGCATTCTGCGTATTGAGATGGCTGAATCTTACAAAATTCAGCCATCTCAAAAAACTAGCAGTTATAATACATCTCAAACTCAATTGGGTGAGGGATTTGCTCGTATTTATCAACCTCTGCAGTTTTCAACTGAATATAAGCATCAATTTGCTCTTTAGTAAAAACTCCACCAGCCATCAAAAACTCGCGATCCTTATCCAGCGCGGCTAGAGCGTCTCTTAAAGAACGCGCCACTGTCGGAATTTTCTTCAAGTCTTTCTCTGGAAGATGGTATAAATCTTGGTTGCGCGGATCTCCCGGATGGATTTTGTTTTTGATGCCGTCGAGGCCCGCCATTAGAAGCGCGGCGAAGGTTAGATATGGGTTCGCAGCTGGATCTGGAAAGCGAGCTTCGATGCGACGCGCTTTTTCGTTTGTAACATGCGGAATTCTGATTGAAGCCGAACGGTTACAAGACGAATAAGCAAGCAGCACCGGCGCCTCGTAACCCGGAACCAATCGCTTGTAACTATTGGTTGTTGGATTGGCAAAAGCATTGATCGCTTTCGCGTGCTTAATAATGCCTCCAATATAGAATAGCGCTAGCTCGGAGAGATTTGCATGCTCTTTGCCTTTAAACAAATTCTCACCATTTTTCCAGATCGATTGATGCACATGCATTCCCGATCCATTGTCGCCGAAAATTGGTTTTGGCATAAAAGTTGCAGTCTTGCCAAAGGCCTGTGCGACGTTGTTGATGACATATTTAAACTTCTGCACATTATCTGCCGTATCGGTTAAAGTGCTGTATTTGAAGCCAATTTCATATTGCGCATTTGCAACTTCGTGATGGTGCAGAAGCGGCGTTAAACCCACAAGACGCATGGTCTCAACCATTTCAGAACGCAAATCTTGGCCGCTATCTAAAGGCAATGGGTCGAAATATGCGCCTTTAATTGGCGAGCGACGCGCTAGATTGCCGCCTTCGTAGGCACGGTTAGAATTTTGCGGCAATTCTGCAGAATCAATTTCGTAAGAATTTCCCGTCATTTTATTGTGGTAGCGCACGTCGTCGAAGACAAAGAACTCTGGCTCGGGGCCAAAATAGGCAACATCGCCAATGCCACTTTCTTGCAAATATTTTTCGGCCTTTTTAGCGGTAAAACGTGGGTCGCGATCATAGCCCAAATTTGTTCTTGGCTCGATTACGTCGCAAGTAATCACAAGGGTTGGCGCGGTTGCGAATGGATCGATGAAGGCGCTGTTAATTTGCGGCATCATGATCATGTCTGACTCGTTAATTTCTTTCCATCCAGGAATAGAAGAGCCGTCGAACGAAACGCCTTTTGTTAATTCTTCTTCACCAACCATATCGGCGCAGTGACTGATATGAAGCCACTTTCCGCTATAATCGGAGAAGCGAAAATCGATGAATTTTATGTTGTTATTTTTTACTAAATTGAAAATGTGCGAAGGGCTGTTATTGGGCATAGTTTGAAAAAAATGAGTGCGTAATATATAAAGACAGCGACGTTTGAAAATCGCGGACGGGAGTAATTTTATAGCGGCTATAATTTAGAAAGGGAAGTAGATTTTAGAAAAATTTGCAAAAATCTTCGATTATTTTGTGTGGCCTTGAACCTGTTTTTACAGGGCTTAACGAAATTCAACTTGCTTATTTTTTTGATATTTATAAGATGATGCACCCATTTCCTTCTACGTGCCCTTAGCTCAGCTGGATAGAGCAACAGCCTTCTAAGCTGTAGGTCAGACGTTCGAATCGTCTAGGGCACGCCACTTTCACCAAAACGTAAGCGCCAATTATTTACTCTGTTTTTCTTGCGCCAAATATTGCGCTACCAATTCTCACATGCGTTGCGCCAAGAGCGATTGCTTCGGCAAAATCTGCACTCATTCCCATTGATAAATTTTTCAAGCCATTCTCTTTGGCAATTTTTGCTAGCAATGCAAAATAGGGCGAGGCCAACTCTTGCGCAGGTGGAACACACATTAATCCAGTAACGTTTAGCCTACATTCATTGCGCGCAAAATTTATGAAATCACGCGCTTGAAGTGGCTCGATGCCGCCTTTCTGCTGCTCTTCGCCGATATTTATTTGGATAAAAATTTCGGGGTTTTTAGATTGTCGCGCGATTTCTTTTTGCAATTCGCGGGCCAGTTTTTCGCTATCCAAACTCTCGATGCAATCAAACAGGGCAACAGCTTCTCTAGCTTTGTTGCTTTGCAAATGCCCAATGAGATGCAATTTTATTTCAGGATATTTTTGCTTTATTTCTGGCCATTTTTCTTGCGCTTCTTTAACATAATTTTCAGCAAAAACTTTGCGGCCTGCAGCAATTGCTAATAAAATTTTTTCTGCCATAACCGTTTTTGAAACAGCCACAAGATTCACATCTGAAGGCTTGTGTCCGTAGGTTTTGCAAGCTGCGTTAATTTTTTGATTAACCAAAAATATATTTCTTTCAATTTCGTTCATGGATAAAAAAAATTTATTTTCATTGAAGAAAAATTATCGGGCAAAAATTTTTCACAGCGTTTTTTTTACTGATCGAAAAAGATGCGGCGATCTTAAATTAGCAATAAAAAATTTGCCAAAAAATTCTGCGGTAATTTTTCGCGAATATGATTTGGAAAGCAAGGAAAGAGAGAAATTAGCGCGCGAAATTATTAAGGCTTGTCGGGCAAAAAATCACAAAATTATAATTGGTAAAGATCTTGCGTTGGCTAGAAAATTAAGGGCTGATGGCGTGCATTTTTCTGATCGCGATAAATTGCCGTTGCAAATTTTTAATCGCCAAAACCAGCCGCAGAAATTTATTTTTAGCTTCGCTTGTCATAATTTTTTATCTGTTTTAAAATCGCGCCAGCTCAAGGCTGACTTGGTTTTTATCTCTCCAATTTTTACTACAAAAAGCCATCTAAACGCTGAGCCGCTTGGCTTGGGGCGATTAAGCAGAATTATTCGTATTAGCAAAATTCCTGTTTTTGCCTTGGGCGGAGTGAATGAAAAAAATATTCATACGCTGCAAAAGCTTGGGGCGCAAGGGTTTGGAGGAATTGAAATTTTTTCTACGCAAAATAATTAGGTGAAGTTGCGCTTTTTTGCATAGAAAAAATTTCAAAAACTAAAAAATAAAAATGAGAAAAGACTCAAAAATTTTTATCGCGGGACATAGAGGAATGGTTGGATCAGCAATCATGCGCGAGCTACAAAATCAAGGCTACAGCAACATTATCGTAAAAACGCGTGCCGAGCTAGATTTGTTAAATCAACAAGCTGTTGCCGATTTTTTTGCGCAAGAAAAACCAGAATTTGTTTTTTTAGCCGCCGCAAAAGTTGGAGGCATTGAAGCCAACAGATCACAGCTTGGAAGCTTCACTTATGAGAATTTGCAAATTCAAAATAACGTTATTCATAGCGCCTATTTAAACAAGGTTGAGCGCTTGATTTTTCTAGGTAGCTCGTGCATTTATCCAAAATTTGCGCCGCAACCAATTAAGGAAGAATATCTTTTGACGGGGTCGCTAGAGCCTACAAACTACGGTTATGCCATCGCAAAAATTGCGGGGCTGAAAATGTGCGAAGCCTATCGCGCTCAATATGGGTGCGACTTTGTGGCGATTATGCCGACAAATCTTTACGGCATCAACGATAACTTCGATCTTACAACCTCGCATGTTCTGCCCGCTTTGATGCGCAAATTTCATGAGGCAAAAACACGCGGCGATTCTGCGGTAGAGGTCTGGGGATCTGGAACACCTAAGCGCGAGCTGCTTTTTGTTGACGATTTAGCTGAAGCTTGCGTTTTTGCGATGAATAATAAAAGTGTGGTCGAGCTCACTAATATCGGCACTGGAGAAGATATTACGATTCGCGAATTGGCCGAATTGGTGAAAAAAACTGTTGGCTTTGAAGGAGAAATAAAGTTCGATACAAGCAGGCCAGACGGCCCTCCGCGCAAAGTTTTAGATGTTTCAAAAATTAATGCTTTAGGCTGGAAAGCCAAAACTTCGCTTGAAGAAGGCGTGACGCGAGTTTATGATTGGTATAAAGCTCTTAAATAATAAAAAAATATGACGGCAAAAATTATTAACGGTAAGGAAATCGCAACTTCGCTGCGACAAGAAATTGCCCACGAGGTTGAAAAAATTAAGAAAGAATTTAGCGTTACGCCCGGATTGGCGGTTATTCTTGTTGGCAACGATGCTGCTAGCGAAGTTTATGTGAGCAATAAGGAGAAGGCTGCGCATGCTGTTGGCATGAATTCTTTACAATATAAACTTGCCGTTGAAACCACTGAAATAGAGCTTTTGGCTAAAATAAAAGAGCTGAATGAGAATGATAAAATTCATGGAATTTTAGTGCAATTGCCGCTGCCAAAGCATATCGATACCGCAAAAGTTATTCGCGCCATCGATTATCGCAAAGACGTTGACGGATTCAATATTATCAACGTTGGAAAGCTTGCTGTTGGCGAAATTGCTGGCGACGAAAAAGCAATCGCGCCCTGCACACCTCTAGGCTGCATTCACTTGTTAAAATCGGTGGCGGGCGAAAATTTGGCGGGGCTAAAAACTTTGGTCATTGGCACTTCAAACATTGTGGGACGCCCTTTGATGCGACTTCTGATGCTCGAAAATTGCACAGTTACAATTGCCAATCGTGCAACACGCGACCTTAAAGCGGAGTGCTTGCAAGCAGATGTCGTGATCTCGGCCGCAGGCGCGCCAAATCTCGTTAAAGCCGACATGATAAAAAAAGGCGCGATTGTAATTGATGTTGGAATTAATCGCATTAACCTCGCCGATGGCAAAACAAAATTAGTAGGCGACGTTGATTTTGAAAATGTCAAAGAAGTGGCGCAAGCTATTACCCCAGTGCCCGGAGGAGTTGGGCCGATGACCATTGCTTATTTATTAAAAAATACTTTAGATTGTTGTCTAAGGCTAATTAAATCAAATTAATATGTTCAATAAAAATAACATTCGCAACCTTGCCAATAAAATAAATCCGCTCAATAAAATAGATGCAATTAGTGGTTTTTTTATTAGAAGAAAAAAATTATTCACCATTCTTGCGGCCTCTCTGGTGGGGGTTTTGGTGGTTTTATTTTTGTTCAATCTTTATCAAAAATCAGCACAGGAAAAATATTCGACAATTTTTCACCAATCTTTGATTGACGAAGAAAGAGGAAGCATCACTTCTGCAAAACAAAATTTGCAAAAAATCTATGATACAAAATTTGCTCCAAGTGGCGTAAAAGGGCTGGCGTCTCTACGCTATGCCGGCTTGTTGCTTAACGAAGGATCGAATGACGAGGCGCTAAAAATCTATCAAGAAATTGCCAATAGCAGTCGCTATGATCGCTATTTACGCGAATTATCTGGCTTGCTTGCAACAAAAATATTAGTTATTACAACTGATGCAAATAGCGAGAAATCCCTACAGCAAGAAGCTTTGAAGAAGATTGAAAAACTTGAATCTCATAGCAAAGTTTTGCATTCTTATTTTTCGGAGCAAAAGGGAATATTTTTGATGAAAGTTGGCGAATTAGAAAAATCTTATCAGGTTTTTGAAGCAATTGTAAAAGACGCAAATAGCGAACAAGCCTTGAAATTGCGAGTTGCCGACATGATGAAACTACTTGTTGCAGAAGGCCATGTTGTAAAAATGCAATAAATTATGGCGAAAAATATATTTAACTTTTTCTTTATTATTGGTCTGGGCTTACTTGGCGCCTGCTCAGACAAAAAAGATTATGATCGAAAAAAGGCTGTTTCTGCTTTTGCAGTTATTGACGAAGTTACGACAGATAAGGCTCTAGAAAATATTACAATAAAAATTCCTCCTCAAAATTCTGGCGATAACACAGCTTTCGATAAACAATTATCAGTTGAAAATTTTGCCTTCACGCCTCAACAAAATTCTCAAAAATTTTTAAATAAAACTACGCAAATTTGGTCGGGTTATCGCTCGGCCTTTGCCAATCGATTTGTTTTTGCGCCGATTATTCGTGATGAAAAAATTTATCTACTTGATGCCTCAGGAATCCTTGCTGCATATGGCTTGGAGAATAAAAATAAAATTTGGGAAAACCGTCTTTTTGCGCGAAAACTTTTGAAAAATTATCAAAATCCGCGCATTAGTTATTTTGATAAAAAGATTTTCGCCATTGCTGGATCCAATCAAATTGTGGCTGCAAGCGCTGATGATGGAAAAATTTTATGGTCAAAAACAATTTTATCGCTGCCAGTTTCAACACCAATTTCTGACGGAAAATTCGCTTACGTCACCACAAATGATAACAAAACTTATGCCCTCGACGCCGCCAATGGCAAGCTTGTATGGATTTCTACTGGCATCAATAAACCAACAGCAATTTTTGGCTCGGCCAATCCTTTATTATACAAAAATATGCTGCTAGTTGCATATTCTTCGGGCGAGATTTATGCGTTAAACCGCGAGACTGGCGATCCTTTGTGGTCGCAAGATCTCAACGTTAACAAGGCCGGCGATTCTGATTTTTATTTGAACGATATCGATGCCACGCCAATCGTAAAAAATGATGTAATTTATTCTATTGGAAATGGCGGCTTAATGATGGCGATCAACACTAAAAATGGCAATTATTTATGGAAGAAGGAAATCGCTGGCATCACTGATTTTTGGCTGGCCGGCGAGTTTTTATATGTCGTGAATAATGACGATAAATTATTGGCAATTCAGCGCACAAATGGCGCGATAAAATGGATCACGCAATTGCCAAGTTTTCGCAGCGAAAAAAATCCTGAAACCAAAATTATTTATAGCGGCGTGATAATGGCGGGCGATAAATTAATTATCACCGATAGCCGCGGAGCTTTGCTAGTAGTGTCTCCTCTTGATGGCAAGATTGAGCAAACTTTAAAGATTGATCAAAAAATTTACCACTCGCCCTTGGTGTCTAATGGCAAAATTTATCTTCATGCACTTGGTAAATATACGGTGAACTTGGTCGAGGTAAAATAGGCCTAAAGCCCAAACAATTATGATTGAGATTATGGCGCCGTAGGATCAAACCAACCACCATCAATCTCGCAAAACAAAATTAAATTTAGATTTATTCAAATAAAAAATGTTAACAGAAAAATATAATCACAAAGAAATCGAAAAAAAGTGGCAAAATTATTGGCACGAGAAAAAAATTTATACGTGGAAAAACGATTTGCCGCGTGAACAAACTTTCGTGATCGACACTCCGCCGCCTACAGTATCGGGGCTTCTGCACATGGGACATGTTTTTTCTTACACGCAAGCTGATTTTGTGGCGCGCTTTCAACGCATGAGCGGCAAGGATGTTTTTTATCCAATGGGGTTTGATGATAATGGCTTGCCTACAGAGCGTCTGGTTGAGAAAGAGAAGGGAATTCGCGCCGTAACGATGGCTCGCGACGCCTTTATAGCGCAGTGTCGCGAGGTGGTTGACATGGCGGAGAAAGAATTCGAGGCGCTGTTTAACGCCATCGCACTTTCGGTGGATTGGGAGCAAAAATATCAGACAATTTCGCCATCGTCGCAGCAACTTTCGCAAGCGAGTTTTGTCGATTTATGGAAAAAGGGGTTGGTAGAAAGAAAGTTCGAGCCAGTTTTTTGGGACGTGGCAGACCGTACTGCTCTAGCTCAGGCAGATTTGGTAGATAAGGAAGTTGCAAGCTCGATGAATGAGATTGAGTTTGAGATTGAGGATAGCTCGACTAGAATTGATAACGGCACTCCTTACATAATTCTCGGCGAAAACGATGGCGAGAAAATCGTAATCATGACAACCCGCCCTGAGCTTTTGCCTGCCTGTGTCGCGGTGATGATAAACTCTAGTCACACCGATGAAAATGGCAAAAAAAAATGGGCCCATCTAATAAAAAATCCACTTGATGAAAATGGCGAGGGCTTTACAGGCTCTTATGCAAACACGGCTTTATTTGGCATGAAAGTTCCTATTATCGCAGATAATGATGTTAAGGTTGACAAAGGCACGGGCGCTGTAATGTGCTGCACTTTTGGCGATGAAACCGATATTAAATGGTGGAAGAAATATGCTTTGGCGTTAAAAATTATTATCAATAAAGAAGGCCGCACAGACTGGGCCGCCTTGTGTAATATAAGCGGCGCTAATCAAGAAATAATCAAAGAATTTCACGGCGAGGAAAAAGGCAGAACCACAAAACAAGCTCGCGAATGGATTATCACCAAACTCAAGGAACAAAATCTTCTTCTTAAAGAAGAGTCATTTACCCACGCGGTTAAATGCGCTGAACGCTCGGGCATGGCCATCGAAATTCTCGTTGCACCCCAATGGTTTATAAAAATTCTCGACAAAAAAGAAGAGCTAAAACGCAAGGCCCAAGAATGCAATTGGTTTCCTGAGTATATGCGCGTGCGCATTGAGCAGTGGATTGACGGGCTTTCGTGGGATTGGTGTATCTCACGCCAACGCTTCTTCGGCGTGCCCTTTCCTGTTTGGCGAGTAAGAGAAAATAACGATCCAGCAACAGAAAAAACAATAGTTGCTGATTTTGCCGAACTGCCTGTAGATCCGCTAAAATCGGGGCCAAAAGGCTATGAGAATTACAAGGCGATTGAGGACTATAAAGCAATTGGGCAATATTATTACACCGCAACCAAAGACGGAGAAAACTACACTATCTTCCCCGAAACCGACATTCTCGACACTTGGGCTACCTCCTCAATTTCGCCACAACTTTCTTCGGGCGCAATCAACGAAGACATGCTTCGCGAACTTCTCAACGCTGGTGCAATCGATGCAAAAACCTTTGATGAAAAACTTGCGCGCCACAACAAACTTTTCCCCGCCGACATGCGCCCACAGGCCCATGAGATCATTCGCACTTGGGCATTTTACACCATTGCAAAAGCTTACTTGCACAATAATTTCTCCACGAATTCTACGAGTGTCGCATCAAATTCTTCCGACAAAATAAATATTTCAGACTCAGTATTTTCTGGCGCAACCAAGAATTCCATTGCTGAAAATAGCTCAACCGAGCCGCGCGATATCCCATGGAAAAACCTCATGATCTCAGGCTGGTGCTTGGCCGCCGACAAAACCAAAATGAGCAAATCCAAAGGAAATATCGTCACCCCAACGGCGCTGGTAGAAGAAAAATCTTCCGACATTGTGCGTTACTTCGCCTCAACCTCGCA
>CAMCAW010000042.1 GCA_945872855.1 Rickettsia typhi
CAGCATTTAAAGTTGTTTTAGCACCAACGCCGCCCTCGCCGCCAGTGATTTGGCCATAGTTGCTGATGGAAGAATTGTTTGAAGTAATCGTTAAATTTGTTGCGCTAGAAATTGTGGCGTAATTGTTGATGGCGTTATCTGCGAGTAAAGTAATATATGATCCTGCGGTGAGTTTTATGGGCGAATTGTCTCCTGATGCTACACCGTTGGTAATGCCGCCGTTATTGGCGGTAAGCTTGATATAATCTGCAACATTCACATTACCAAGATTCACAATATTCTGCGCTACAATATCAAGATTTGCCGCAGTAACCGAGCCTTCAATCGTATAATTATTCGCGCCAACATCAATCGAAGCAGCCTTCGCCGCACCAATTACTCCGCCATAATTTAGCAGAGAATCGCTCGCAGAATTATGCGAGAAAGAAAGGCTATTTGCAGATAAAACATTTGCCTTTGCAACATCGCTATAGCCTGCGCGCGCTGTATCCAAAGCCGTTACTCTAAAATCAACATTATCCGCCTGAATAAACCCAGAATTATTATTCAGAGAATTCGCTCTTAAAACAACATCACCACCTTCACTGATAATTCCTGAATTGGCTTTTGCGGCAACATCGCTTGGCTTCGTATTTTGATTATCAATAAAATTAAAGCTAAGCGCAAGATCAGACCCCGCTTGAATCAAAGCCGCATTAGTTAAATTATTTCCCGTAATTTCTAGTTTACTTTCCGAGCCAATTTTTCCATTCGCTTCATTAAATAAATTCGCAATTTCCATCGAAATATTCTGCTCAGATTTTATCGTTCCCGAATTTGTTAAATCGCCGCTAAGCTTAAAATTATCGATATTTCCAATCGCATAAATCAACCCAGAATTTCTAAGGCTTGAGCTTTTAGAAACTGCTAAATTTTCTAAAGAATAAATCATTCCCGAATTAGTTAACTCTCCCAAAATAGAAATATCTAAAGAGCGCGCAGCAGCGATTTTTCCAGAGTTATTAAGATAATTTGTTTCATGATTTATAGGTAAATCTGCAGGCGTCAATCTCGTTGCAAGAGTAAGCTCTCCCTTACTCAAAATATTTTTAGTATTAACAAGATTATTCGTTGCAGTAATCGTCAAAACATTAACCGCAGAAATCTCCCCATCATTTTGCAAGCTCTTGGCCGTAAGGCTCGCAGAATAATTCGCGGTTATCAATCCAGAATTATTAACATCACCCAAGGCATCAATAGTAATTCGATTCGCCGCCAAAACAGCGCCAGAACTTAGTGCAGAAATATTTTTATCACTGCGAATATCAACACTATTATTCCCCAAAACCGCATTATAATTAACATCGCCCTTCGCAGAAATTTCAACCTTATCTTTTGCAATCAAACTGCCCGCGCTGTTAATCCCCAGCCCATCTTTTGTAGCAACAAGAAATACTACTCCCGCTTGAATTGAAGAGCTGAGATTCGCAGCATCAATAGCAAAAAGCTCGGGGTTTTCGTTATTGCCACCACTTCCGTTAGAATCGCCGCCAACCGCGCCGGCACTACTCTTAACCTGCTTAGTATTATAATCATAAAACTCATCACCCGCTTTAACCGCAACGCTAGATTTATTGCCGCCATAAATTGAAGAAATAAGCCGAGTCGATCTCGCAATAATTTCTGTCGCAGAAACGTTGCCAACATCTAGCCCAAGGCCAGAAATTGTGATTATAGGAATAACGCCGTCACTACTCCCATCAACACCGCCAGCTCGAATATATTGCCGCGTATTATCTGCCTCATCTGGCGCAACAAGATTAAACCCCAACAAATTTCCGTTCTCGTCAAACTGGCTTCTCCCGCCAATCAAGGCCATTCGCGCAGTATTAATAAACCCGCAAGAAACACATGTAATACCATTTCCATTCGCAATAATAAGCTCTGCTCGGCTTCCCGCAATTTCTGCATAACCACGCAGCGCCGTATTATGCGACGAAGTCACTTCGTTAAGAATTACCGAAGCACTGCCAGAGCCAGCAAGATTCTGATTCGCCACAACCAACCCGCCAATTTCTGTCGCAGTCACTGCCGAGGCCCCGCTTCCACCCACAACTTCGCTAGCAACATTACCCGAAAAATTGTTAATAATCTGCCCAGATTCGTTGATATTGTAATCTAAAAATTTATTGTGCGAAAGGCCCGAGGAGTCTGGAGCAGCGATGTTGATTTGATCTATGCCAGATGCAGTTTGAGTTACTTGGGTATTAGTAGTTCCATCAACCACAATAGGCAGTGGCTCGTTAGCTGCGGCAATAATTGGAGAAAGTGCCAGAGAGAAAATTACACAATGAAGCAATGCTCTACGCAAAAAATCTACGCCAAAAAATCTATAAAGAAAATTTTGTGAAATATCAAAATTGCCAAAAAGAAACGCTCTGCACAGAGTCAGAGGTAGATATATAAAGTAACGACAAGACATATAGCTGGTTTTTTAGTGGTGACTAGTTTAGCAAAAAAAATAAATCGTTTTAATAAAAAAACTTGCATAAAAACTTCCCGCCTATCTAAAATGCGCCGCTCACGCCACGGCGATGCGGGCATTTTAGATAGGCGGAGAAGTTTTTATGCAAGTTTTTTTATTAAACAACCTGTAAAAGACTATACAAATAACGCGAAAAAAGTCAACTAACTCAACACCCCAACCAAACTACTAGGACGCGCCTGCAAAATATTTACCTGCGCAATTTGCCCTAAATATTTTCGCATCACAGCCTCACTTTCCACATCAACAATAACAGATTGCAACCACGGGCTCTTCCCCCAAAGCTGAAACTGACTAGAAACTTCCGCCGAAGAATTCTTACTACGACCCCCAGCCGATTTCGGAGCCTCGCGCTCAAACAAAACAGGCATTGTCGCACCCTTAAACCTCTGATTGAATTGCGTTTGCTGCTCGCTCAATAATTTTTGCAAACGCGCCAATCTTTCTTCCTTCACCTTCTCTTCAACCTGTATCTTAGCCTCTGCTGCAGGCGTCCCAGGGCGCGGCGAATATTTAAAAGAATAGCATTGCGTAAAACCAATTTGGCGCACCAAATCCATTGTATCTTCAAAATCTTGATCGCTCTCTCCGGGAAATCCAACAATAAAATCAGAAGACAAACCAATGTCAGGCCGCGCCGCTCTAATCTTCTCAATAATCTTGAAATAATCTTGACGCGTATGTTTGCGATTCATTCCCTTCAAAACATTATTCGACCCCGATTGAATTGGTAGATGCAAAAACGGCATTAATTTTGGCATATCGCGATGGGCCGCGATAAGGTCATCGCTCATGTCGCGGGGATGCGAGGTGGTATAACGAATGCGTTCAATTTGCGAAATGGTAGAGATTTTTTCTACCAATTTAGCAAGGCTCGCAGCAGAGCCATCTTCGCCCAAACCATGATAGGCATTCACATTTTGTCCAAGAAAATAAACCTCCTTCACGCCTTTATCGGCAAGGCGCAAGGCGTCATCATAAATTTTGCTAACCTCGCGAGAATATTCTGTGCCGCGAGTATAAGGCACCACGCAAAAAGTGCAGAATTTATCGCAGCCTTCTTGCACGCTAATAAACGCGCTAGCCCCCGTTCCCGCCTTCGATTCTGGCAATAAATCGAATTTATCATTCGGCGCAAATTCTAGATTAATTTGCTTTTTCTTATCGCGCATCACCTTTCCCACCAAATCTGGCAAGGTTTGATAGCTTTCTGGCCCCACAATAATATCTACCACTTGCGAACGACGAAAAATTTCTGCGCCCTCGGCCTGAGCCACACAACCAGCCACTGCAACGATCATCTCGCCACCATTGGCGCGCTTTTTATCTTTAAACGGACGCAACCTTCCTAGATCAGAAAAAAGTTTTTCCGAAGCTTTTTCACGAATGTGGCAAGTGTTGATAATAACCATATCCGCCCCTTCAGGAGTAGGCGTGGTCTCATATCCCACCGCCACCATTAAATCTTCCATGCGATCAGAATCGAATACATTCATTTGGCAGCCATAAGTTTTTATGTGCAGTTTTTTCATAATTGTTTGCTTTTTGAAGCTTTGCGAATATTAAAATTAGAGCACCATCTTAATTCATTGAATCAACAAAATAAAGGGCCTAATTGCGTAATTGGGCTTTACATTTCTAGTCCTTCTGCAAATTCTTTGCACAAGAATCTAACTTAAATCTTAAATCCCACAATCGTAACAATTTCAAATGTCGCTCTCACAGATTCTGGTTGATTTTCAAAACCCAACCCCGAACCTTTATAATTTTGGCGATAACGCTCTAAAACTTTTTGCAAAAACCCGCGCGTAAAAAACCTGCGGCTGCGCTGACGCATTATATTACCCTGCCCCATCATCTTTAAATCTTTCAATAAATTTAGTGGATCTATGTAAGAAACCTCAACGCGCTCTAGGTTAGAAATTGGATGCACAAAACCCGCCTTTTGCAATAAATTCGCCGCAGTTTTTACATCGATTGTAGGAATCATTCTTGGCGAAATTCCGTTATAAATTTCGCTCTCAACTTCAAAAATTGTTTTGTGCAATTCGGGCAAATTTTCTTCGGCAAAAAAGCTGGCGATAAACATTCCGCGAGGCTTTAACAGACTTTTTATTTGCAGCAAAAATTGCGGCACAAAGTTGATGTGATGCAGGTTTAAGTTGCTAACAATCAGATCAAAACTTTCTGTTTGCTGCGGCAGAGATTCTTCTTCAACCTGCGAAATATTTTTGATATTTTTCTCTTGCGCCATCAAGCTAGATAAATATCCATCGCGCGGGCCAATCTCTAAACAATTTTCAAAGTCGCGCGAGAAAGATTGCAAGTTTTCAACAATTCTATTTGCAATTTCGTGGTATAAAAAATTATGCTGAGATAAATGCGGCAAAGCGCGCGCTTGGTTTTGTTGTAATAGTTTGCGATCGAAAATTTCGTTCATGGTTTGTTTGAAAAGAGAATAATCTAATTAAAGAAGAATTTTATTGCTAAATCTTCTCCCTTTAGCAAAGACGCGCCGCTCACGCCGCGGCGATGCGGGCCTCTTTGCTAAAGGGAGAAGATTTAGCAATAAAATTCTTCTTTAATTAGATTATTCTCTTTTTGAACAAAAAACACCAAAATAAAAATGAATAAAATATTTATAAAAATTCTCGAAATTATTTTTCCTAATCGCTGCCTTGCATGCCATAAAATGATAGGCGCGGAGGGTTTGTTTTGTTATGACGATTGGAAGAAGTTGCAATTTATTACTGCGCCAAAATGCGAAATTTGTTCGCAGCCTTTTATGCTGGAAATTGATGGGCCACAATGCGCTAAATGCCTTGCGGCCAAGCCATCTTACGATGCTAGCATTGTAATTTTTCGCTATAACGATTCTCTCAAAAAAATTATCGGCGATATGAAATATCGTGATGCGACAAATTTAAGCAAAAAATTTGGCAAAATGTTGTGGCAAAAAATTGCGCCAAAGATAGAAAATTACAATTTGATTATCGCTGTTCCGCTTCATAAACAAAGGCTGCGCGAGCGCAAGTTTAATCAATCTATTTTATTGGCAAAGGCGATTTTGCAGAATTTTAATGAAGGAAAAAATTATTCTAAATTTTTGAGTATCATAAAAAATATTTTCGCTGAAAAAAATATTTTTAGATCCCCTTTCAAAAAAAACATTTCTGAATTTCATGCCATAAAAAACACTCCAAAATTTTATCCTAATATTTTACTACGCACAAAATACACCACGGCCCAAGTGAAATTAAATCGCAAAATGCGCGAGGAAAATTTGCGTGGGGCTTTTAAAATAAACGAGAAATATCGCGATAAAATAAAAGGAAGTTCGGTTTTGTTGGTTGATGATGTGGTTACTACAGGCGCAACGCTAGAGAACTGCGCACTGGCATTAAAAGAAGCTGGCGCAACTAAAATTACAATCGCAACAATCGCACGCACAACGCTTGATAAAGCTGCATTCTAATATTTTGATAACTGCGCAAAAACTTTGGCCCAAATCACAAATTAATCGAATTCATATCTTGCATCAATTCATCTAAAATCATCTGCGAGCTTAAATACCAAGAATCGGCATCATCATTAAATTTATCTGCGTTAAAATGGCGATTAAAAACCCGCGCCAACATTTGCATTTCTACATCAAATTCTTCGCCAAAATTTATTACACGATAACCAAACTGCGCCAATTTTTCTTTCACAGATTTTATCTCGGCGCCTTTATCTGAAAGGATGAACAGCTTTTTATCTTCATCCACTAAAACTTCAGGAAAAACCCCAACATCGTTTTGCGCAAAAAATTTCCAATCGAATAAATGCGATGGATCTTGCTTGCGATCTAGAAATCCCTCGCCTGCAACTGGATAAAATGCAATATCGCTATGCCCCACAACATTGCCAGCTTCAATATTATATTTCTCGATTAAATATTGGCACAGCTCAAGGCCCGCCTGCAATTGCGCTGGTTCAAACTTTTTAGAAAATGGCGCAGAATTGATAAATTCAATACCAATAGAATTTTTGTTTATGCCTGTAACGCCGCGCCAGAAGCTGTGACCCGCATGATAAGCAGCATCGTTTTCATCAACCAAAGAAAAAACCGCGCCGCTTTCGTCAATCAAAAAATGCGCGCTAACTTCAGATTCAATAAACATCGCCGCCGCATGCTCTGCCGACTCAGCTTGCACATGATGCAGCACTAAAAAATTAATTTCGCGCTCGCCAGTTGATTTGGTAAAAAAATTGCTGAATTTTTTAGAATTGTTAATGATCATTTTACCTATAAATATTATCGTAAAAACCCAAGTGGTGCCTTTGAGAATCCCTTTGTTTTTCCCTCTGTTGGCATGATTTTCTCTTGCTCTGCTAAAATTTTTGTAACATTGCTTTTTTCTAAAACTTCAATGCCGTGTTTTTCGGCATCAAATATTTCGCCACCAACAGTTTTATTTACCTTTTTGGTGCAATCTGATGTAACAAAAACTTTCTTTTTATCGCTCTCGCATTCATATTCTGTGCTATTGTCGAGCTTAAATTTAATGCCCCCCTCACCATGAAAAATCTTTGCCACCTCTTTTGGATCACTCGGAATTTTTTTCCAACTTCCATCAGCAGAAAAATATTCTGTTATTTTGCAACCTTTCATTCCCGTTCCGTCTACATAACCCGCACCAGACTTAAACCTCTTATCACTTTCATCGAAAATCTTATTAATTTTTAAAGAATATTCGCCATTAGACTCCTTCACTAATTCAACATTGGCCCCTATTCCTCGATAGGCTTTCTTTGGTCGAGGCTCTTCATTTTGCTTATAAAGAGATTTTTTATATTCTTCGATAATAGTAAATCTAGGGCTATCCTGAGGAATATTTTGATCTTTAATAAATTCTTTAATAGTTGCCACCGCTTCTTGTTTTACATCGCTAGCTTTATAAGCACGAAACTTATAATTATGAAGAGCTGTTGTAAAAGTTGGCTTAGGTGCTGCGGCTGGTGTTGTGGCTTTAGCAGCGCGCTGATCCTCGGGTATTGTTAAGTGAAGATTTTCAGTTCTTGCATTTATTTCATATATGAATTTTATTACAGGAAAGTGTTCCTTCTTGCAAACTTCCCATTCTCCATCTTTTTTTTTGGATACATATTCTAATTCTTCTTTTCCGCCAACCGATTCGGTTAATTGTATTCCATATTTTACGCCATTACCCATGGTAACACCAAAGATAGTAGTTGTCTTACCTGGTTCCTCAAGAATTACAGCAGTATCATTTAAGAAATTCTTAGCCAATAAAGATTCCCAAAGTGCCTTAATATCACAATCTGCCGCCTCATCAGCTCTCAGAATTCTAAATGGATTAAGTTCATGATTAACATTTGATTCCTCAATTGCTTTCATAATAAAATCGAGATCTTTCCCATAGAAAAACTCTGACTCCTCTTGGCCTAAGGGATGCGTAGAGTCATCAAAATTAAGAAGCAGTAAAATGTCATCTTGCAAAACAAATTTTTTACTAAGCAATTCTACTTGAAATATGATATTTTCATCCACAATGTGCAGCCCTATATCTTTTTTTTCCTCAATTGTCTTAAGCAAGGCCTTTCTTAACTTTCGATTAATTTCTAACTCCGTCTCTTTAGTGGCAGCTCCTTTAGATAAGGCATCTACCATAATTTTCTTATCGAATTTGTCGTAAAATTTACCTCTGTTGCCAATAGCATCATTTATCGCCGATATAAAATTGCTTTGAGAAAAAACTGATCCTTCTAGAGGAAGTCCGTTTCTACCAATCACTTCGCGTTTAACAATTTTACAAGCTTCAAAGGTCATTTTGTATGAATTGCCGTTATTATCTTGAATAGTAAACGCAGCATCACCTTGTGTCTCGTTAATAATTTCCCTAGTTATTCCAAGCCCACTATTGAAATTCACCAGATTATTTAAGTTATCAAAAATATCTATCTCCCTCGTAGCATCTGTTAATTTTGGAAACGCGCATTCCTTACAACTAAGAAGAAACCTATCAACATCAAAATCATCTGAAATAAATCTTGGAATCGTAAATTCACCACCAGTTGATGTATATAATGTATATTTTTGATTAACATCTCTAACAATCTTATATTTACTGTGATCATCTTTACCGTAGAATGATATTGACCTATTCCCATTCTCCTCCAAAATGCTAATCAACTTTCCATTTTTTTGATCGAGCAACCCTTCAAATATTTGTTTACATCGCTGATTCAGAGCAGTTGGCTCAGCTTCCTTCACAGCAACCTTTGTTTTAGGCCCATGAAATTTACGCAAAGCTTTAGCAGCATCTCTTATCGCAAATATAAAATCTTCCTTAGGAAAATATGCAGCAATATCTTCTCTGGCGCATTCTATACCATTAATTAAGTATGAGTATTTTTTATTATGAGGGTCAGTGGCATCGCAAACAATGGAATATTTTCTATTATCTACCCCCTTAATTGTATATTTAAGTGTTTTGACACTATCCTTTCTTGCCCGCTCTACACCAACCGTGTTATTAAATTTGAATATTGCGTTTAAAGATTCGAAGATTGTTGCATCGCTAGCATGCAGAGATGTGTTTTGAAGAGAATTTATAACAATCTTCAAAGAATCATCTTGCCCAACTTTCTTATCAACGATATCTTGAGCTATTCCATCAGCACTTCGCAACACATCTCCATAAAAATCCACACCACTACCTTCTTGCCAATCTTGCCACTTCTTGCCACTGTGGTCGCGTGTACATAACACAAACCGTTCCGCACCAGTTTCATGCCTCATCATCAAGCTAGTTTTTTTCGAGGGATCACTTGGATCAGTTATAT
>CAMCAW010000043.1 GCA_945872855.1 Rickettsia typhi
CTAGTATGGGAAATACGCTGGAGATTACTTCTTTTATTCCACCGCGTTGGGTTATTCCTTCTGTAAGAAAGCGGTGAAGTAGGTTTGTGATATGGGTGGTTGAGCTGTTTGGGTTGTCTTTTTTGTAATTAGTAATTGCATCTTGTAGCCGTTGTTCAGCAAGAGCGCTTTGATCAGCTAAGTTGAAATGTCTTGGGTATACTATTTGTGCGCCGTTGCTTTCTAAGGCTTGTAATTGTGATATTAGTGATGCGGTGAAGATGAGGTTGGTGCAGTAAGAGAGATTTAGATCAGTAATTCCCGCTGGTAAGTTTTCTGGTAGTGCAGTTAGGCCGGTGCAGTAAGAGAGATTTAGCCTAGTAATTCCCGCTGGTAAGTTTTCTGGTAGTGCAGTTAGGCCGGTGCAGCCAGAGAGATTTAGCCTAGTAATTTCCGCTGGTAAGTTTTCTGGTAGTGCAGTTAGGTCGGTGCAGTAAGAGAGATTTAGATCAGTAATTCCCGCTAGTAAGTTTTCTGGTAGTGCAGTTAGGCCGGTGCAGTAAGAGAGATTTAGCCAAGTAATTCCCTCTGGTAAGTTTTCTGGTAGTGCAGTTAGGCCTCTGCAGTCAAAGAGATCTAGCCAAGTAATTCTCGCTGGTAAGTTTTCTGGTAGTGCAGTTAGGCCAGTGCAGCCAGAGAGATCTAGCCTAGTAATTCCCGCTAGTAAGTTTTCTGGTAGTGCAGTTAGGCCTCTGCAGCCAGAGAGATTTAGCCAAGTAATTTCCGCTGGTAAGTTTTCTGGTAGTGCAGTTAGGCCTCTGCAGCCAGAGAGTTCTAGATCAGTAATTTCCGCTGGTAAGTTTTCTGGTAGTGCAGTTAGGCCTCTGCAGCCAGAGAGATCTAGCCAAGTAATTCCCGCTGGTAAGTTTTCTGGTAGTGCAGTTAGGCCTCTGCAGTCAGAGAGATCTAGCTTAGTAATTCCCGCTGGTAAGTTTTCTGGTAGTGCAGTTAGGTCAGTGCAGCCAGAGAAAATTAACTCATTGTCATTAGGAAATTGATCAAGCAAGCCTTCTGGTATGAGCCCATTAACTAATTGTTGATTGGAAATAATCATAAGTTTTAAGTATTAAAATTAGGTTACAGAACGTCCATAACTCCGTGTCAAAACCCTCTTTGGGCCAAATCCAACCTCAGCCTGCCTGCAAAGAATATATCCAACTGTTCTCAAGCGCCACTTGACTTGTAAAAGCCCCCTTATTTAGTAACCTTGCGAATCTTCCTGCGTAGGCCTTCTATAGCATTTGTCTTATAAATCATTTTCTGAATCTCGGCAGAATATTTAAAATGTCCCGATAAATTATACCAGTTATTATTTCAAGATTTTAAAACCAGCGGATATCTTTCATCCCATTTTTCTTCAAGATCAATCAGCTTAGATTTCTCCAAATCCTTGCTGTTAGCCTTGTAAACTTCTTTTAAATCGGCCATAAATTCTTTCTGATTTTTTGACGCAATATATTTTAAAGAATTTCTAATTTGATGAATCGCACAAAGTTGAATTTGATGGTCATTACGCATTAAGTTTTTTTCATCCACATTTTTAAGCCTGTAATAGTAAACAAAATAGGGGAAAGTCCCATGAGAAAAATTATTATTGCCCAAATTATTCCGAGGCCTTCACCAGCGTGAAGTGCATGTTGCCAAGCGATAATTTTTTCGGCCACATTATAAAAATCGGGGTTTTTTATGAGGAGAACTTTTTGCTGCGATTGGTTAAAGAGTGCTATGGTTAAAGGCTCGCCGCGATCGTAATCTTTTTTGATGAAGTTGAAACGATAAGGCTGATCTGGTTTTTGCGGAAAGTTGATGGAGAGAATTTGTAGATTATTAACCAGAGCTTCTTCGGTAGTTTTAGGTTCTGCTGCAGATTTTTTAATCTCATCTAAAGAAACAAAAATCGCGTTTTCTAAATCAAAATTCGCCGAATCTTTTTGCGCTTCAATTTTTATATTCTTGAGATTCTGCACAGAATTTTGATTGTGAAAAACCTTACTAATCACCGCTGCAGTGCTATCTGGAAAGGCCAAATAAATCCCGCTAAAACTGCTAACAAACACAATCGCAAAACTCCAAAAACCAAAAACTTTATGCAAGCTTCTATGGAAAGCGCGCCTTTTTAATTGAAAATTAAATTTTATAGATTGCGAAAAGTGCTTCAATTTTGGCCAGAATAAAATTATTCCGCTAATTGCCATAAATAATAATATGAGGCCGAGGCAGCCAATAGCAACGCGGCTTTGCGGCCCATCAATTAACAAATTTGTATGAAGTTTTTTTACAAAATAAAAAAATCCTTCCGCAGGATTTTCAGTTTTTATAATTTGCAACGAAACTGGATCGATAAAAATATCGCGATTTAATTTTTTATTGCTCAAGCGAATAATGGCGGGCTGTTGCGCTTTAAAAGGCATTCTTACAAAAGCTAAATTTTCTTCCTCAGTTTTTTCAACCGCGGCAATTATTTCGAAAGCGGGACGAATTTCGCCTTGAGAAAATTCATAATTTTGCCGCAAAATAAAATCAGAAATCTCGCTGCGAAAAACCAGCAGCGAGCCGCTTAAGCCTTGAATGATCAAGGGCAAACAAAAAACCAGCGCTAAATAAAGATGAAGTTTTTTGAGAATTTTTTTCATTTGCTAATTAGACGTCTGCCCATTTGCGCAGCAAGTTATGATAAATTCCTGTAAGTTGAACTGTCGACGCGTGATCAGGAAAATCAAGGTTCAGCGTTCTGATTCCGTTATCTAAATCGAATAATAAACTGCGCTCAAAATCATCGCGCACCATGCTTTGAATCCAGAAGAATGAAGCAATTCTGGTGCCTTTGGTTACGGGTGTTACGCGATGCAAGCTGCTTGCGGGGTAGAGGATAAGATGGCCCGCAGGAAGTTTGACTTTGTGCGCGCCATACGTGTCCTCTACCACAAGCTCTCCGCCCTCATATTCCAAAGGATCAGAAAGGAATAAGGTGGCAGAAAGATCGGTTCGCACGCGGTGGACGCTGTTTGGCACTTGACGAATTGCTCCGTCGATATGAGTACCAAATTCTTGCCCGCCGCTATAGCGATTGAACAAAGGTGGTAAAACCTTCAGCGGCAAAGCGGCCGAGATAAAAAGCGGGTTTTGTTCGAGCGCAATCAAAACCTGCTCCCCCAGCTTTTTTGCTTCATCGCCATTTTGCGGCAGCTGTTTATTATTTTTTACGCGAGCCCCTTGATGGCCAGCGGTCACCTTACCATCAACCCAATTTGCGGTATCGAGAATTGTGCGAAATTCTTTTACTTGCGCATTTGTTAAAACATTTGGGATTTGTAAAAGCATGTTAAAATTTAATATTTGTTGTTAGCAAAACAACGCGTCCTTCACCGGGAACTACGGCTTGAGTGCCACGAATCTGATCGTGATAATATTTGTTGGTAATGTTATTGGCGTTAAGTTGCATCGTAATATTTTTGCCAAGCGGATATTTTGCCATTAAGTTAAAGGTTAAGTAGCTCGGAACATTACGTACCGCGCCGCTTACAACATCGGGGGCTGCGGTTGGTGTAACAAAGCGCTCTGAAACAAAATTCGTGCCGCCACCAACTTCAAATTCAGATTTAAATTTGTAAGTTGTAAACAAGCTGGCGCTGTGTTCTGGCGTGTTTGCCAAGGCGCGATTTTTATAAGTATCACTGATCAGAGATTTTGTAACGCGGCTATTCATAAAGGTGTAGCCCAACATTAAATTCCAATTATCGGTTAATTTTCCGCTAGCTTGAAATAAAAATCCGTCTACACGTTGACTGCCAGAAAGCACTGTAGTTGTAGCGTTAAGAGCTTCTCTCGCATTATCTTTATCGATACGAAATATCGCCATAGTTGTTGAGAGACGTTTTTTAAACAGATCCCATTTTGTTCCAACTTCATACATTGTGTTTTTTTCTGGAGCCAAGTTTGCCGTTGGTGCAGTAAGCGCAAGCGACTCTGCTGAAGGATTGAAAGAAGTTCCGTGATTAAAATAAACACTGCCATTTTTTGCAGGCTTATAAACCACGCCGCCGCTATAGCTAAATAAATTATCGGTGTGCGACAAGTTCACTCTAGTGTTGGTGGCGAGAGTTAGTTGATCTAGCTCTGATTGCATATTATCGAAGCGCCCGCCAAGCGAAATTTCCCACGATTTTCCGAGCTTGATTGTATCGAGGGCATAAACCCCAAGAGTATCGATTTTTGTTTTAGTGATTGAGGTTGTGGTGACCGCGGCATTGTTAAATCCAACTTGCGCGGGATTTTGCGTGTTAGTTGTGGTGTTGTCGTAAGCAAAAACAGTTGGCGACGAAGTTTCGCTTTCAACCGCCAAGCCAGTAACCACGGTATGCGCGGCGCCAAAAGTTTCGAACTTGCTGGTTAAATCGGTTTGGTTGCCAAGATAAGTCTCGAGCGATTTTCTGATCTTCATGACGCGCGTTGTAACCGCGGGATCGGTGGTTATTTGCGGCTCTGTAACCGACACATCGCGAGTATAGCGCGCATATCGCGTTTGGTTGCGCAAAGTTAAATCTTTAGAAAAATCATGCTCGAATTTGATGGTAGAAATATCGACATTGGCTTTTAAGTGGTCGTTGCTTTGGAAGCCGTAAAAGTTATCGCGCTTAACATTTGCTGGCTTTCCTGCGAAAAATGGAACGCCGTAATCGGGAATGTTATCCTCGTTTTGGTGCAAATAATTAATGTTGAGGCGAGTGTCTGTTCCGAGGCCAAAAGCCACATTTGGTGCGAATGCCGCGCGACGATATTGCGCCGCGTCGCGACCCGCAACTTTGTTGGTGTGGCCCACTGCGTTAAGGCGAAAAGCCGCGCCGTCAATGCCTTCAATTTTTGTGTTCACATCGGCGGTAGCGCGCACGGTTTCATTGGTTCCGAGTGTAAAAGAGGCATCTTTTTTTGATCCTAAAAATGCTTGCTTACTATTTTGTTGAACCACGCCACCAGTAGATCCGCGGCCAAATAAAACCGAAGATGGCCCTTGTAAAACTTCAATGCTTTCAAGGTTGAAAGGGTCGCGGAAATAATTTCCGAAATCGCGCATACCATCAACAAAGAAGTCGTTGCGGGCCGAGAAGCCGCGAATCATCAGGTTGTCGCCTTGGTTGCCGCCTTCTCCCGCAGCAAGCGTAATTCCGGGAACGTTGCGCAGCGCATCAGAAACGGTGGTGGCGCCGCGATCATCCATAAACTTGCGCGTAACTGTGCTAACGGTTCTTGGTGTATCGATTAACGGGCTAGAAAATTTGTGATAAGCAGATTCGCTGCTGCTATAACTATTGTTGGCGCTGCTTTCAATCACGCTAACGGCGGGAAGTTCTTGTATTTTTTCCTCCGCTTTAGTCGCGTCAATTGTAAAGAAAGAAGCGCAAATTACGCTGCTGCTTAATAAAGTGAAAAGACGGCTCGGTTGCGCGATTTCAGACGCTGCTGCGTTAGATAAGGGAAGTAGTATTTTGGAAGACATGTTGCGTAAATTTAAAATAACCGATCCTTATTTTGGCTTCATGACGAAACCGATATTCATTTTGGCTCTGTAACAAATCCGACATTCGAAAACCCTTGGCGCTGTAGGGTGGCAAGTATATGTCCAACTTTGCCATAATTCACTTCAACATCGGCGCGAATATGAATTGCTTGTTTGATATTATCTTTTGCGACTTGGCGCAGCCTTTGATCAAGCTCGTTCTCAGAGATTTCCTGATCGTTAAAATAATATTTTCCTGCTGCATCTAAAGAAATTGTAACGGGTTTTTGCTCGGTGATCGCAGAGGCAGATTCGCTCGGCAAATTAAGTTTCACCGTATTATTTAACATTGGCGCCGTAACCAAAAAAATCACCAGCAAAACCAGCATAACATCAACCAGCGGCGTAGTGTTGATCTCAGCCAGTGGCGCTTGTAAATCTTCGCGATCAAAAGGATTATGCATGATTTTTGGTGTTCGATAAATAAACCGTAATTTGCTCTGAAATATGGCGCAAATTTTGAATCAGAAGGCGGTTGAGGCGCACGAAAGCATTGTAAGATAAAATTGCTGGAATTGCTGCAAATAAGCCAATTGCCGTGGCCACCAAAGCCTCGCCCATTGGGCCTGCAACCACACTAAGGCCAGCATTTCCTGCTTTTGAAATATCGGCCAAGGCGCCATAAATTCCCCAAACCGTGCCAAACAGCCCAATAAAAGGCGAGGCGCTGCCAATTGAAGCCAACACCGTTAAACCGCGATCCAAATTGAAGCGAATATTATCCAATTTTTGCACCAAATGCATGGCGAGAATTTCCTTTCTTTCTTCGTGATTATATTGCGGCAGCGAGCTTTCAAGCTGCTTAACTTCTGCAATTAATTCACCAACATAACCCGCAGCTTTTTCTGCCTTCAAATGATTCGGCCAATTTTTAACATTGACATGCTTTTGCTGAAATTCCTCATAAATTTTATATTCTTGACGTAGCCGCAAGCCTTTCCACACAATGATATACCAGCTAATCATCGACATAAAAATTAGCAGCATAAAAACCGCGCTCAACACCACGCTACCCTGAAAAATTTGTGTGAAATTCATGTTAAATTATTTTGAAATCGATTGGGACAATAACTTTGGCCTCAACAGAACTGCCGTTTTTTTTGGCGGGAACAAAGCGCCATTGTTTTACTGCATCAAGTGCCGCCATATCAAGCGTGCTAGAGCCGCTAGAGCGAGAAATGTCAACCATTGCGGGCTTTCCATCTGCCTTCACTACAACGCTAAGCAAAACTCTGCCCTGAACATTGCTGCGCTTCGCCGAGCTTGGATAAACTGGGGCAGGGTTGTTTAAATAATCGGCATTAAAAATGGGATCGCTTTCTGCGGCGCGAGTTGCGGTGGCGTTTGGATCTTGCCTTCCAGAGGTTTCTTTGTTTGCGGCAGATTTTTTATTTTCTTCGTCAGCAGATTCTTTTTTGCTGTGATTGTTTTTTATGCCGCTCTTATTCTCGTTATTAACTGTAATTTTTTGCTTTTGGTTATTGCTGCTTTTTTGGTTTGAAGAAGGTGCAACAAAATTAATATTCATTGCTTGTTGGTTTATCGCGCTTGCAGAAGATGGCCATAGCGAAACTGCAACAATGCTTGCATGTATTGCAAAGGCAATGGTTCCAGCTATAAAATGAGAATTAGTGAATTTATTATTCATATTAAATAATGATGATAATGATTATCAATTGAGTTAATAATAATGATAACGATTATCACTATCAAGCATTATTTTTTAAATAGACCAGATTAGTGTTTATTGAGCAAAAATAAGGAATAATTTTGGTTTGAATTTTGGGTTGCACTATAGGGTGCACTATATTTTTCTATCTTTAACTTTTTGCAATGCTAATGCTGTTGTGCTTGAAGTTGATTTTTTTGCATTTTCTTCGGTGGCTTGAGTTAGATCTTCAAAATGATCTATAACTTCAAGTTCGTGTTTAAATAAATATTCAAAATAGCCCCAAAGATTTATAAACTCCTTTTTCCAATCTATTGAAGGTTTTTTATGAATATTGGTCATTTAATTGCCACTTAGGCGCACCCCCAATTTTTCTAGCTCTTGGTCTATCCATTTGGTAGCTTTTTCTTCATT
>CAMCAW010000044.1 GCA_945872855.1 Rickettsia typhi
TTAATTTCCAGAATTTGATCTTTTTTGAAATTGCCCATATCCCAATCGGGTTGGCACTTGGCGATGGTGAGGACGAAATTTTTAAGCATGATTTTTCCATCGATAGAGTGTACCACTTCTGGGTGAAACTGCACGCCGTAGATTTTGCGGGTTTCATCTGCAATTGCGGCGAATGGTGCATTGTCTGTTGAGGCGATTATTTTAAAGCCACTCGGAATAGATTCCACTTTGTCTCCGTGAGACATCCAGACTTGAGATTGATAATTATATGATGGAATTACAAAGCTTCTACCTTTCTCATCAACACCATACCCTAAGTTTTTAAATAATAGAGAAACCTCTGACGGATTTTTATTTAGATCGAATTTTTTTATTGCAATCGTCGCTTTTCCAAACTCGCGATCTGCAGCCGCTCCTACTTTGCCACCAAGTAAATGACAAATTAATTGCTGACCATAACAAATTCCTAACACAGGCACGCCTAACTCAAAAATTTTCTTATCAACAGTAGGCGCATCTTTTTCATAAACCGAGCAAGGCCCGCCAGAAAGAATAATCCCGCGAGGCGCGATTTGCTTGATCTCCTCCAAAGTAATATCAGGATTTCTAATTTCAGAAAAAACATGAAGCTCGCGAATCCTACGCGCAATTAGCTGCGTAACTTGACTTCCGAAATCGATTATGAGAATTGTGTTATTCACGCGCTTTTAAAATTGAATTAAATCAAATGAAAATCATAGTGAAGAAGAATTTTATAATGTGCAACTTGCTCTAAATATGGCCCGTTATGTCCTGCGGACACGCTGCCATATTTAGAGCAAGTTGCACATTATAAAATTCTTCTTCACTATGATTTTCATTACAACAACCACAATTTAACCTTGATTAAAAAATCCATCAAGCCATATTTTCCCTATCGCAGTAATATCAAAATTTTTCTCAAAAAAATGCCATCTTCAAAAAATAAACTAACAACCTTGCAATTAATGCTAATGTCTACAGGTGGCATGATTGGCGCGGGTTGGCTCTTTTCTCCATATTACGGATTCGAAACCGCAGGCGTCGGCGTGCTACTCTCGTGGGTTATCATCGCGATTCTAACATTAATTATCGGCATCGCATTTGCCGAAGTAGTAACGCTTATCCCCATTGTTGGCGGGCTTTCGCGCTTCATCGGCATCACTCATAATCGCACAATTTCCTTCGTGTTTCTAGTTTTAGGATGGCTCAGCTATGTAGTATATTTGCCGCTCGAAGCCCAATCGGCAATTCAATATTTAAGTTTTTGGTATAAAGATTTGGTGGTGCAAAACGATGGAGGTACTACTCTCAGTCATATCGGGCTCTTTGTTGCTTTTGCGATAATTACCATTCTAACTTGGTTCAACACCTTTTTGTTAAAAAATGTCGCCCGTGTAAATTCTTTGGTGAGTGTGTGGAAAATTCTTGTTCCAATTGCTATTGCATGGTTTTTTATTATTGTATTTGGCAATTGGGAAAATGTTAAATTAGCCAATATTTCACATGCCTTTTCTCTAGAGAGCGCTTTACTGGCGATTACTTCTAGCGGTATGGCTTTTGCTTTTACTGGCTTTCAAAATGGTTTGATTTTAGCTAATAGCGCCAATAATCCCAAGAAGGCTCTGCCTTACTCGCTGTTTGCTCCAATCATCATCGGATTTATTTTATATAGCTCGCTTTCGCTAATTTATATAACTTGTTTAGGCGGTAAAGAATTAGCTATGGGAAGCGCCGCACCCTTGCTAGCTGTGGTTTCGCTGTTTGGAATTCACATCATCATCACCGTATTATTCATCGATGCAGTAATCGCTCCGCTAGGCACCGCCAACGTTTACACCGCAGCCACTGCAAGAATTTTATACGGCCTTGCTAAAGATTTTTTCCCAAAAGGCCTTCTCAATAAATTGAATAAATTTGCCGCTCCTGTTTATTGTCTATGGCTTAACGCGATAGTTGGGGCTTGCTTTCTCATGCCTTTTCCAACATGGCAACAATTGGTAGATTTTCTATCTTCAATCGTAATTTTTTCTTATTTAGCGGGCCCAGTTACGCTGCTAGTTTTGCGCAAAGATTTTCCTGATTTGCACCGGCCTTTCAAAGTTATGAATCACAAATTAGTTGGTTATTCGGGGTTTATTTGCTGCAGTTTGTTGATCTATTGGTCAAGTTTAAATAACCTGATTTACCTTGCAGCTCTAGTCTCTGCAATAATTATTGGCTATAATTTATTTGTCGATAAAAAACCCTCAAAATTATTTAATGCTATAAAAATAAATTTCTTCGTCATCGGTTATTTATTGGCGATTTTGGCGGTAAAATATTTGCACAAAATTCATCTAGTTGCTTTTCCAATTGATAATTTATTAGTGGCTGTAATTGCTTGCGCGGCCTGCAAAATATTTGTGGATAGCAAAATTGATAAGAAAGAAATCAGTGATAATTTGAAAAAAATTGCCGCCGAAAATGCTTAATAAATCACTGCAGAAAGTTTATAAAAGTATTAATTTCTCGCAAATGCCTATTAAAAGAGAATTTGCCGCAAGAAATGCCATTTTATTTGCATAAACATTCTTTTAATGAAGAATCGCGCTAATAATTTGCGATTTTATCTCAGTTTTTGCCAAGTTATTTTGTAAAATATAGTTCACTGTTTTGCAAAGAGGCAATGCCAGTTGAAGCCTTTCTGCAAGCAGATCTACAGCTTTTGCGCTAACTGCACCTTCATAAGTTTTTTTGCCACTCAATAGCTCACGCCGATTCTGCCCTTGCGCAATTGATAATCCCAAAGAATTATTGCGCGATTTGGTTGAGGCGCAAGTAAGGAAAATATCGCCAAAACCCGCGGCATTATTGATCTCTCCTGCGCTACTAAATTTCTCGCATAATAATTTAATTTCTGCAATGCCTTGTGTAACAAGGGCCGCCTTAGCATTTTGGCCCAAATCAAGACCGTCAATAATGCCACAACCAATTGCCATAATATTTTTTACAATGCCGCAAACCTCGGCCGCTACTACATCGGCAGAAATTTCAGCATAAAAATATTTGTTCTTCAAAAGTGCCGCTACTGTTATTGCAAAATTTTGATTACGAGTGGCAATCGTTGTGACTGTAGGTGTTTTGCTCGCAACTTCTGCGGCAAAATTTGGCCCCGATAAAATCGCATAATTTTTTTGCGGCAAAATTTCTTCAATAATTTGATGGAAAAATTTTAAGCTAGATCCTTCTAAACCCTTGCTGCACATGACTAATCCGCATGTTGGCTTCAAATTAAACCGCGCAATTTTTTGCAATAGTTCTGCTGATGCCGTTGATGGCGTAACTATAAAAATAAAATCGGCTTGCGAAGCTTCTTCCTCAAGGTTTTGCGCAGATTTAAGATTGTAAGATAAAATAATATTTGGTAAAAAATTATGGTTAGAATGTTTCTGATTTATTTCGTCAACAACTTCTAGATTGTTAGCAATTAAACAAACTGGCGCAGAATTATTTTGTGCTAATAGGTTGGCAAGCGCTGTGCCCCAAGCTCCAGCGCCAATTACAACAATTTTATTTTTCATCTCAAATTTTTTAAAAATGACTAGTCGCATCAGTTTTCTCAATGGCCAATTTATCGAACATGATAAAGCCTTTGTCCATATCGAAGACCGCGGATTTCAATTTGCTGACGGAGTTTACGAAGTAATTCTTTTTCAGCAAGGGAAGCCTATTGACGGCGTTCCTCATATGCAAAGATTGTTTCGAAGCCTAGGAGAAGTCAAGATAAAACATAATTTTTCGCAAGAAAAATTGATGCAAATAGCGCAAGAATTATTGGCGAAAAATAATTTATCTGATGCTTCGCTATATTTGCAAATCACTCGTGGAGCCGCGAATCGCGTGCCTTACTTCCCTATCGCATCCATCGAGCCAACAATTGTAATGACAGTTTCGCCAGCAAAAAAATTGAGTGTTGAAGAGTTTGAAGCGGGCCTAAGTTTAATGACCCACGAAGACATTCGCTGGCAGCGTTGCGACATTAAGACTGTAGGGCTCTTAGCCTCTACACTAATCAACCAAAAGGCAAAAGATTCAGGTTTTAACGATGCAGTTTTTGTGCGAAATGGTGTTGTAACCGAAGGAACTTTCTCGAATTTATTTTTAATTGATGCCGCGGGAAGCCTTGTTACCAAAGAAGTCGACAACTTTATTTTATGCGGCATCACGCGCAATCGCATCTTAGATTTAGCGCAAAAAAATGGAATTAAAGTTATCGAAAAATCCTTTGGCGTCGATGAATTAATACAAGCACGCGAGGTATTTTTAAGCAGCTCTACTTTAATGATTAGACCAGTTACAAAGATAGACAGCAAGCCAGTTGGCGAAGGCGTAGTAGGAAATATTACGCGCCAAATTAGCGAATTATACAAGCAGTTTCTACTGGGGGCTCAGAGCTAAACAGAAACAACAAAACCAAATCAAAGTAAGAAAAAATAAAATTATGGCGAGGAGATGGCCTTCTGCCCCTCAGACAGCGGCACGCCGAACTCGGTTCAGAAGACCATCTCCTCGCCATAATTTTATTTTTTCTTACAAATGTGAAATTCCTTATCAAACCCGCGAATCCACAACACGCCAAGCCTCTAAAAATTCCAACAAATAAGGTCTTTCCTCACCATTTTTCTCCAAAAACTCCACCAAACTTTTCCTACTATTAAAAAAAGATTCCTTGTTCATAGAGCCAGTGTGGTATTGATAGGAAAGGTATAGCAAAAAAGTATTAATAACATCCGTCTCGCAATAATTTCGAATTTCTTGCAAGCGCCCTTGATCAAAATATTCTTGCACCATAGAGCCATCAACGCCAGTTTTTCCGGGCAAGTTTAAGCAAGCGCAAACCTCATTCATTTTCACCCGCGCCGAGGCGCCGAAATCAGAGAAGGCATCAGCCAAATCGCAATGCCAATCGAGAGAATATTTCTGATTATAATTATTCCATTTATCACCCATTTTATAGAGCCACGTCGCTTCAATTTCATATTTCATTGCGCGATATTTTAACACGGGAAGATCGAAATTTTTGCCGTTAAAACTTACGAGACGCGGCGTTTTTTTCTTCAAATAGGCAAAAAATCCACGCACAATTTCTTCTTCCGAGGCATGTAAATCGCTGCCTGAGCGAATGTCGTTAATTTTATAAAATTCTTGCCCAGAAAAATCGCGGACAATTTCTGCGTCTAAAAAACTAATCGCCACCACTTGGTGAAAGGGTTGCCGCAAAAACGAATTGCGCCCATCAGTAATTTTAAGATGGTAATCTACTAGAGCCTGACGGGCTTGAGCTATATCATCGCCTTGCAAATCAAGCAAATTTTTTGCGGTTTTTGTATCGGGAATGGTTTCGATATCGAAAACAAATAAATTTTGATGTTGCATTTAGATCGAGTTAAATTTTGAATTAGCAAGATGAGTGTAGATACGAAATTCAAATAAAGAGTAATTTTAATACCAAAAAAAATGCAAGCAATAATTCTAAACAAAACTGGCGATGCTTCTGTTTTAAAAATTAAGGAAGTAGAAGATCCGAGGCCGCAAAAAAACGAAATATTAATTAGACACACCGCGATTGGTATAAATTTTTTCGATGTTTCTTTTCGTCGTGGCCAATATAAATTGCCGCAAATGCCTGCTATTCTTGGATCGGAGGCTTGTGGTGTGGTTGAGGCGGTTGGTGCAGGAGTTACAGAATTTAAGGCTGGAGAAAGGGTTGCATATGCCACAGGACCAATAGGCGCCTATTGCGAGAAGAGGGTGATCAACAAGCGTCATGTTATTTCTGTGCCACAAAATATTAGCGATAACATAGCTGCGGGCTCTATTTACAAGGGTTTGATGGCTCACACATTATTATTTCGTGTGTTTTTAGCAAGGCGTGCCAAAAAAATCTTGGTGCATGCGGCAGCTGGCGGAGTAGGGCAATTCCTCTGTCAATGGGCGCGCAGTCTTAATATTGAAGTGATTGGAACTGTTGGTTCAGACCTAAAAATGCTGCGTGCGCAAGGCAATGGCTGCAATCACGTCATCAATTATAAAAGCAAGAATTTTATCGAAGAATTGGCGCGCATCACAGAAGGCGGAGGCGTTGGCGCGGTTTATGATGGCGTTGGCAAAGACACTTTAGTAAAATCGCTCGAATGTTTATGGCCAATGGGCATTTGCATCAGCTATGGCGAGGCTTCAGGCGCTACAGAAAAATTTGATGCTAATCTTTTAGTTACCAATTCTCTCTATTTTACACGTCCAACTTTGGCATTATATAAAGCGAATCGCATCGAGTTAGTTCTAGGTGCTGCAGAACTTTTCAATTTAATTGGCAAGGGAATTTTAAAGCCGCAAATTACAACTTTCCCTTTCAAAGATGTTGCTAAAGCCCACGCCTCCCTTGAGTCGCGCGAGTCTACAGGTTCGCTAGTGTTGACATTGTAGCTGTTTCTTGCATAATGCCTTCACGTTTGTAAAAGCGCGCCCCCGTAGCTCAGGGGATAGAGCAGTGGTTTCCTAAACCATGTGCGCATGTTCGAGTCATGCCGGGGGCACCATCAACTAGAGAAAATGATAAAAATCGGACCAATCCAACTAGATAGCAAAGTTTTACTCGCGCCAATGTCGGGCGTTACCGATCTGCCTTTTCGCCGCTTGGTGAAAGGCTTTGGCGCCTCGTTGGTTATTTCAGAAATGATTGCGTCGCGGGCAATGATTTTGCAAACGCGCGAGTCTTTGCAAAAATGCAAGAAAGATTCTGCGCATTATCCAATGTCGGTGCAGCTTGCAGGCTGTGAGCCCGAGGTGATGGCAGAAGCAGCGCGGCTCAACGAAGATTTAGGCGCCGATATTATCGATATTAATTTTGGCTGCCCCGTAAAAAAAGTTGTCAACGGATTCGCCGGAAGCGCGCTAATGAAGGACGAAGAGCTTGCTACGAGAATTATGGCGGCGGTGGTAAAAGCAGTAAAAATTCCTGTCACAATGAAAATGCGTTTAGGCTGGAATTACGAAAATCTCAACGCGCCAAGTATCGCGAAAAAAGCGGAAGATGTGGGCATTCAAATGCTTACG
>CAMCAW010000045.1 GCA_945872855.1 Rickettsia typhi
TGATGGTTTGGATTTTTATCGCAGAATTGCTAAGGAAAGTGCGGGGTTTTTAAAGCCAGCAGGGCCTGTGGTGGTAGAGGTGGGGCATGATCAGAAGCAAGCGGTGGTGGATATTTTTGCTGCGAATGAGTTTGGGTTTAAGAAGGCACGGCCTGATTTGGCCGGGGTTGAGAGGGTTTTGTGTTTTGTGGTGTAGGGGGGGTAATTTATTTATCGCTAACAGAATCTCCTCATTTAGATCATCTAGCTGTTCCTGTTGGGTTAGAAGGTGCCAGTGTTGTGTTAGAAGAATATGTCTGATTTTCTATGAATCTCGATGTATGTTTTCCTATGACCAAATGGCTATACATATGCTTATCAGACCTATCCGTTACACTACTTTTATTAGTATCAGTTCCATCTTTTTCTGTTACAACTTTAATTAACTTATCATACTGATTCTCTTGAGGCGATCCTGTTAAGTATGTGCCTTCTGCTAGAGAGTGTTCGTCGTCGTCAACGACACTCTCTCCGCTGTTAGCGCCATATATAGGGTTGCTAGCGCTGGGATAATCTATTGACTCATAATGATCATCTATTGACTCATATGTATGATCATCCGATTCCCCACTAGGCACAGCTTTATCATGAGGATGCGCTGGATCTCTTATCTCATTATCATACAGCGTTGGAGGACTCTTTGGACTTGTCGCATACGACGCTAGATCTCCTGTCGTCAAATTAACATAAGTACTGGATGAGCGATCATTCACTGTAACATCACTATAACTTCGCTTTGCTTCTCCAAGAGCTTTCTCTGCTTCTTCAAGAGTGTTCTCTGCTTCTTTAAGAGTGGCCTTTGCTGTCTCAGTTACTTCCTTTAATGCTTTGCTAGAACGTAATGCAGCAGGCTCTGCAACTCCCCCTCCTTTCTTGTGATTGTCGGTTTGACTTTTTGATTTTTCAGCTATTGTCGATCTCATGTTTTCTGCTCTAGCCCGCGCTTCTTTCGCATGTTCTGCGGCAGTTGAATGATCTTGATCAAGATCATCATCAGCCTCAGGCGTCTTCTTGCCATTATCCTTATTCCGATTCATCAAATAAGCCGCAGCACCTGCAATCAAAAGCACTCCAATTGGAGGAAAAAATGCCGAGGCAATCCCCATCGCCGTAATTGTTGTAATGCCAATAACCGTTTTTTTTGCAAGCTCAACTCTATCTTTTGTTTCTTGCGATACTTCTTTTTTGCGTGAAGATTCAGGCTTGGTTGTTTCGCTGGGAGCTGCTCCTCCAGCTTTTGCTGATTCCGCTTCTGCTTTTGCCAACTCAGCTTTTGCTAATTCAAGTGCTTTTGAACTTAGTTCTTCATAGATTTGTTGCGAACTTGTGCTAACTAAAGCAGAAAATGTTGGATTGCTTACAGTCGCATTATTTGCTGCAAGATTTTTTAGTGCGTTGCCAAGATTGGTAACATCTTGCTTGCCGCTTGTTTCTATGGGATCTGCCTTGAGAAAATCAAAATGCTCAACAGAAGCTTTTGCGAAAGCAGCTGCGTCAGAATGTGCTATTGAAGGATCAAAAGAACGAGAAATAAGATCGTGAAAAATGCCGAATGATTTATCTGTCTTTGCTAACGATGCCACATTGTCTTGTTGCAAATAATTTTGTAGATTTGTGAAACCAGTAAGTGATCCGCCAAACTCAGATTTTTCATAATGAAGGCTACCAATTAAACCAAAAGCTTGTTCTGCAAGCTCCTTTCTTTTGGGGTCAATCTTCATGATAGCGTCGTATGCAGCATCTTGCATACGACTCATGTTTGCCACAACATCTGTCTTTCCTTTTAACTCTGCTATAGCTCTCTCCTTTTCTGCTTCTGTAGGAGTTGAGCTTGGCGTTGGCGTAGAAACTTCAGCTGCGGCCAGCGTCGACGTAGTAGTTTTTGCTGGTAAAGTTTTTGCGTTAACAGATGGCGCAGTTCTTGCTGTAGTATTGTCTTGCCCTTTGCTTGTTTCAAACCTAGTCATCGCTGCTTCTAGCGCATTAAAATCCTCTCGTTCATATGGAGTGATGATAACCTTAGCTAGAACCTCAGCCGATTTTGCCGAAGATACGCCTTTGGAAGTCATATCTTGATTCAAAGCAATCATCGCATCATCTAAAGCGTTTAGATATACGTCATAATAGCGATTATTCAGCATATTTTTTCCGCCAAAAATCTCGGAGGACACTAATGGCAGGCTTATTTTTTTGTCTTTAGTTGTATCGTTTTTTTGCCACTCTAAGAGAGTATTGGTTAGGGTCGTTGTTAAGCTTTTTTGAAAAGCCTCGACTGCTTTTTCATCATCGGGGGCACTCTTATTTGATTTGTTATATGTCGGCCCTTTGGCATGGATAATGAATAGCGGATTTTCGCCAGTTTTTTTAGAATCGGCAAGGGTGTTGTTGAACACAGCCTCTCCTGGTGTCAAGTCAACTTTTGCTTCGCCTTTCTCGTTAATTGGCCTTCCGTAATGTATACCTTGTTTATCTTTTATTGAAGGGGTTGAATCTTCCTTTTTTTTGCTATATACCGCGTTGGCAAGCAGCTTTGAGAATCCACCAACTCCCTCATCAAGCGGAACATCCCTACCACTGAAAGCGGTCCCAGCTGGATCAACAACAACAAATTGTTCTTTGGTCTCACCGTATCCTTTAAGCCTTTCACCAAGAGGTTTTCCAACAAAATCTTCACTTATATTTGCAATTCTCGATAATGGCATAAAATTCTATTTTAATGTTTGGTGGGTGATAGAAGACTCGAACTTCCGACCTCTACGATGTCAACGTAGCGCTCTAACCAACTGAGCTAACCACCCCCTTAAAGCATGCGTTAAAACTTAAAATTTTTCATTCCCTCGTTGTTTTGCATCATCTCCTCAAGTGCTTTCTTGTCGATTTTGCCAAACTTGCCCATCATCTTCTGCATTTGCTTATATTTTTTCAAGAGGCGATTTATTTCTTGAATATTGCTGCCAGCGCCCGCGGCGATTCTTCTCTTTCGCGATGAGCTTAGAATAAGGCTCTCGGGGTTTTTGCGCTCTCTCTTCGTCATCGATAAAATTATCGCTTCTTGGCGCTTCAATTCAGATTCAACATTGCCCATTTTATCAAGCTGCTCTCTTATTTTACCTGCTCCGGGAAGGAATTTTATAATCGAAGCAACGCCGCCCATTTTTTTGGTATTACGAATTTGCGCCAGTAAATCTTCAAAATCAAACTGGCCTTTCTGCATTTTTTTGGTGGCCTTTTCCATTTCGGCCTGATCAAAAACCTCTTGCGCCTTCTCTACCAGCGAGACCACATCGCCCATGCCAATAATGCGTGAGGCAATTCGCGCAGGATCAAATTCTTCCAACTCTTCAACTTTTTCGCCAACGCCAATAAACTTGATTGGGCAATTGGTGGCAGCCTTCATGGTTAGAGCCACACCGCCGCGCCCATCGCCATCTAGCCGCGTGAGGATTATACCTGTGAGGTTGAGTTTTTCGTGAAAAATATTTGCAATATTTATAGCATCTTGCCCAATAAGAGAATCGACAACCAGCAAGATCTCTGTAGGGTTGGCAAGGCTTTTGATCTCGATTAATTCTTGCATCAATTCTTCATTGATAGCCGTGCGGCCTGCAGTATCTAGGATTATAACATCGTGGCCAATTTTAGTAGCCTCTGCCAAGGCGCGTCTAGCAATGGTTAGCGGTTTTTCTTCCGCAATAATTTCTAAAGAATCTACCGCAACTTTTTGCGCAAGAATTTCTAACTGCTGTTGAGCCGCTGGCCTGTAGGTGTCAAGCGAAGCCAGCAAAACTTTTTTGTGATTTTTATTCTTAAGGCGCAAAGCCAATTTTGCCGCCGAGGTAGTTTTACCCGCACCTTGCAACCCAACCAGCATAAGGATTGCAGGCGGTTTGTTGTTAAAATTTATCTCAGCTTTTTCGCTGCCAAGCAACTTAACAAGCTCATCATGAACAATTTTTACAATCATCTGACCAGCCGAGACGCTTTTAACCACTTGCTGTCCAAGCGCTTCTTGTTTTACTTTTTCGATAAAGTCTTTGGCCACAGACAAAGAAACATCGGCCTCCAGCAAGGCGATACGAATCTCGCGCATGACGGAATTAAGATCATCTTCGCTGATAGATTTTTTACCAGAAAGAGAATCGAAAATTTTGCCGATGTTTTTTGTTATGTTATCGAGCATTTAGTGTGAAAATTCGAATGGTTTTGTGAAGCCCTAGCTCTTACAAACGAAGGCTTTCGCGCCATTACAAGCGCGCGATTCTAGCTATTTATTCAACAATTTCATATCCAGCGAAGAAAAACGCAATTTCATTCGCAGCATTTTCAACGCTATCAGAACCGTGAACCGAATTCGCTTCAATTGATTCAGCAAATTCTTTGCGAATAGTGCCTACAGCCGCGTCTTTAGGGTTTGTAGCGCCCATTATTTCGCGGTTTTTTGCCATAGCATTTTCGCCTTTTAACACTTGAACTACAACTGGTCCAGAGATCATGAAATTAACAAGATCGTTGAAGAAAGGACGCGCTTTATGCACGGCGTAGAAGGCTTCAGCCATGTCTTTGCTAAGACGCATTCTTTTTTGCGCAACAATTTTCAAGCCGTTTTTTTCAAACAAAGAGTTGATAGCGCCAGTAAGGTCGCGTCTTGTAGCGTCTGGTTTGATGATTGATAAAGTTAATTCTGTAGACATAATTTTGGTAAAAAAGTTAGTATAAATGGGCTGCGCATGCTAGAGTTTTGCGGGGTTTTGTCAAGTAATAGTTGCTTTTGTTGGGCTGTTTGATTAGCTTTGCGAGATTGTTTTTAATGAAATTTGGTTATATTTTTTAAAAAAATATGTTGCGCTTTTTTGCTATTCTAAAGAAATCTAATTTCGCTTTTTAAAAAATTGTTATAAATATTAAAATGAAAAAACAACTTTCTTTCGACGAACTTTTTGCTATCGTAAAACACAAAATAACCAGCAAGGAGAAGGATTCGTACAGTCACACAATTGCGGCGCAAGGTGTAGAAAAAATCACTCGCAAAGTTGGTGAAGAGGCTTTAGAAGTTGTGATTGCAGCGTTTTTAAACGAAAAACATGATAGCAAAAAAACTCACGAAGAATTAGTTGGCGAGTTGTGCGATTTATTTTATCACAGCTTGATTTTAATGGCTGCGCAAGGTGTTGAGTTTGAAGAAATTATGCAAGAATTTGCGCGCAGAAATAACAAAAAAAGTGCAAAATAATTTGCGCTGTTCGGTTTAATAAATTATCAAAAGATGAGCGAGCAAGTTACAATAACATTATCCGAATCAGCGCTAGAGCGCGTTCGCGAGCTTAGACAAAAAGAAGCTAATCATAATAAATTTTTGCGTGTTGGCGTTTCTGGTGGCGGTTGTAGCGGCTTTCAATATTTGTTTAATTTAGATGACAAATCAAATGTTGATGATATAAAAGTTTGCGTTGAAGCTGGCCAAATTCTAGCGGCAACCGATGAAACCTCGCTGCCATTTTTAGAAGGCTGTGTAGTAGATTTTGTGCGCGATTTGGGTGCGTCTTATTTTAAAGTGAGCAACCCAAATGCTAAGGCAAGTTGCGGTTGTGGTTCGTCTTTTAGCGTTTAGTGATAAGTTTATGAAAGCTCGCCAATTGAGGCTTTTAAGAGTTTTAGCTTTTTCTAGTTTTATATAAAATCTTTACAGAATTTTCTCTAGTTTTACATGACATCTTTTCAAGAAATTATTTTAAAGTTGCAGCAATTTTGGGCGGCGCAAGGCTGTGCAATCCTACAGCCAGTTGATCTTGAGGTTGGTGCAGGAACTTTACATCAAGCAACAGTTTTGCGTGCTTTAGGGCCAAAACCATGGCGTGTTGCTTATGCGCAACCATGTCGCAGGCCTACAGACGCGCGCTATGCGCAGAATCCAAATCGCTTAAGCCACTATTATCAATTTCAAGTTTTCTTAAAACCAGCACCAGAAAATATCCGCGAATTATATCTGCAAAGCCTTGAATTGATTGGGCTAGACATCAAAAACAACGATGTACGTTTTGTTGAAGATGATTGGGAGAACCCTACAGTCGGCGCGGCTGGCCTTGGTTTTGAAGTATGGTTTAACGGCATGGAAATCACACAATTCACTTATATGCAACAGGTTGGCGGCATAGAGTGCAAGCTGCACGCAGGCGAAATCACTTATGGTTTAGAGCGCATTGCAATGCATGTGCAAAATGTTGATAACATCTTCGACATCAATTGGAACGGCGCTGAAGGCGATAATAAAATTACTTATGGCGATGTGTTTTTAGAAAGCGAAAAACAGAATTCGGCCTTTATGCTAGAGCATTCTAACAAGAGTGTGCTGTTGCAAAATTTTGCTGATTGCGAAGAGATGGCACAAATTTTAGTTGAAAAAAAATTGCCAATTCCAGCTTATGAACAGGCCCTTAAAACCAGTCATCTATTGAATTTGCTTGATGCGCGCGGGGCGATTTCTGCAACCGAACGTGCCAGCTATATTGCGCGAGTAAGAAATTTGGTTAAGGCGGTTTGCGCTATGATGGAGTAAGGTTTAATAGGTTATCTTAGATTTTTAACATTTATTTAAATTTTTTATGATCGAGTCATTAGTAAATTTTATGAATTCTATGCCAGACCTTGGCCTGATTGTCTTTGCACTAAGTATAGTTTTCGCTTATTGCGGCTTACCACTAATTTTATATCTCGTAACTTTTGCTTTTTATTTTCTAAAATTTGATTTTGGCGCAGCTTTTTGGATAA
>CAMCAW010000046.1 GCA_945872855.1 Rickettsia typhi
TCTTACAGTTATTAAAAGAAAAGATAAAGTATATTATTTAAAATTCGCAATAAATTTTTATGAGTGAGGGGAAAAATTATCAAAATGAGGCAAAAAAAGAAGCTGCTCACTGTTGCGAAAAATGATGAAAGTGAAGATGATGATCAAAAAGCGCCAGAATATGCGTTTTTAATGTTAAGAATATTTAGAAATAATTTATGCAAACAAGACTAAGAAGAAATCGTAAAGCGCCGTGGATGCGCGATTTGATTGCCGAGACAGCGCTACGTCCACAAGATTTAATTCTGCCAATTTTTGTGATTGAAGGCAAAAATATTACACAAAAAATCACGCATCTTCCGGGGGTAAATCGTTTGTCGATTGATTTGGTGGTGAAGCAAGCGAAGATAGCGCGAGACCTTGGCATTCCTGCCTTGATGTTGTTTCCTGTTATCGAGCAAAAATTAAAAACAGCAGATGGTGACGAGGCTTTTAACGCCAAAAATTTGATGTGTCGTGCGGTGCGTGAAATTAAAAAGCATGTGCCAGAAATTGGTGTAATTTGCGATGTGGCGCTAGACCCATACACCTCGCACGGCCATGATGGCGTGCTTTCTGAAGGTGGCTATGTATTGAATGACGAGACGGTTGAATTGCTCTGCAAGCAGGCAGTGCTTCAGGCGCAAGCTGGTTGCGATATAATTGCGCCGTCAGATATGATGGACGGCAGAGTGCTGGCGATTCGCGCGGCTCTTGATGTTGCTGGTTTTGTTGATGTTGCAATTATGAGTTATGCGGCAAAATATGCTTCCAATTTTTACGGGCCTTTTCGTCATGCGGTTGGCTCGGTTGGTAATCTAAAAAACTCGGATAAAAAAACTTATCAGATGGATTTTCGCAACGGGCGCGAGGCTTTGCGCGAAATTGAACAAGATGTTTTTGAGGGCGCAGATATGCTAATTATCAAGCCAGCATTGCCTTATCTTGATATAATGAAAGAGGCGTCGCAAAATTTTAATTTGCCGCTAATTGCTTATCAAGTGAGCGGCGAATATGCGATGCTGAAATTTGCGGCGATGCAAGGCAGCTTCGATTTTGATGCAGCGATGATTGAGAGTTTGATTGCATGCAAGCGTGCTGGGGCTTCGGCGATCATTAGTTATGCAGCAATTGAAGTGGCGAAGTTGGTGCGATAGATTGGTTTATTGCGGCGCGAGGCGTTTTTTATTTTTTATCCCCCAAAATTTCTCTGCCTAATCGCGCCAGAACTCTCGCCAAATCTGGGTCGGCAACATCTTTAATTGTTTCTTGCAAATTTTTTTCGGCCAGTTGCGACAGCTTCACATCTTCCTCTTCGCTCTCAAATGGCTTGGGCTCTTGCTTGATGATGATTTTATGTATTGCCTTAAAGCCATAAAGTGCAGCAATTTTTTCTAGCAAAAATTCTGAATTATTCTCTAAAAAAAATCCGATTGAAGAGTTGTGAACAGCAACAGTAAGCTTGGCTTGCGAAAAATTATCGCGCGCATTTTTGCTAAAATTTATTGATTTGGGATAACAAAGTTTAGCATATTTTTTTCCAACAATTTCTTCCCAATTTTTAACTAAATTATTGATGATCAAAAATTCTTTCTTGCTGCCTTGAAACAAGGGCTTAAGCAGGCTGGTGAGTTTTTGATCTATAGTTTGCAGGCCAAAAACTCTGTTGTCGGATTTGTTTTTTGACATGTGTTTATTTTTTGAAATTCTACTCGCTTATTGGCGTTATAGCGAAAGATTTTTCTTCTCAAAAGAATCGCTAAAAATTTTTACCCGCTTAATAAAATAATTTGGAAAAAGTTTTTTTAAATTTTTCTCTGCTTGATTAATTTGATTTTCATCATCAAAAATTGCAAAACAAGTGGCGCCACTGCCAGACATTTTTGCAATTTTTGCTTGCTGGTTTTTGAGTTGTTGTAAAATATTTTCTATTGTAAGAAGCGCTGATATTGCTGGCTTGGTAAGATCATTAGGGAAGTTGATAATTAAATCAAATACATCTTTTTTTTGTAATT
Organism: Rickettsia typhi; assembly: GCA_945872855.1. GTDB lineage: Bacteria > Pseudomonadota > Alphaproteobacteria > Rickettsiales > UBA1997 > CAMCFD01. The sequence continues at coordinate 2,034 of CAMCAW010000046.1, forward strand.
CTGCGGTAGAGATTTTGTTTGAAGCAATTTGTAAAATTTCTGGCAAAAATTCATCATCAAATTTTGCAAAAACATCTTTGGTTGAGAGATTTATTTTTGGATTTATCAACAGTGCGGTGATTTCTTTAAAATCAGCATAATTCTCAATCACATCGCCGCGACCCTTGACAATGCTGGCTCTATCCTCAAAGAAAAATGCAATATCTGAGCCAAATTTAAGCGAAATTTTTTGTAATTCTTGCTTGCTTAAATTAAGAGTAAAGATTTTATTGAGCGCTTTCATAAAATAAGCAGCATTGCTAGAGCCGCCACCCAAGCCAGCTCCGACAGGAATATTTTTTGTTAAATGAATTTTTAGATTGCGAGAAATTTTAAATTCTTGCACAAAAAAATCTAAAATTTTAGTTATGATATTTTGTTGCGAAGTTAATTCTTCGGCAAATTCTCCATCAATTTTGAAGCTAAAATTATCACTTAACGAAACCTCTAAAACATCGGCGAGATCAAGAAATGCAAATAAAGATTCTAATTCGTGATAGCCATCAGGCCTTTTGCCCGTAAGCTTGAGAAAGAGATTTATTTTGGCGTATGATTTTTGCAGCATATTAGCTTTTGGGCATTTTGGCAATCTTTACACTCAAAACTTTTGCCCTGCCTTGCCTTAAAATAGTAAGCGGAATGCTTTTGCCGATTGGCATTTGCGAGATAATTTGCGGCAAAGTTTTCATCTCAACAACTTCTTGGGTGCCAATTTTTACTATAACATCTGAGGCGATAATTCCTGCTTTATCTGCGGGTCCTTCGGGCGTAACATCGGTTACTAGAGCGCCTTTAGATCTAGGAATGCCAAGGGTTGAGGCCATCTCGTCAGAAATATCTTGAATCGAAATTCCAATCCAGCTGCGCACAATTTCGCCTTGTTCTTTTAGCTGCTTAATAATTGGCGCCGCAACAGAAGCTGGTGAGGCGAAGCCAATGCCAACATTGCCGCCAGATGGCGAGAATAAAGCGGTGCTAATTCCAATAACTTCGCCTTTAATATTGAACATTGGGCCGCCAGAATTTCCTTTATTTATCGCGGCGTCGGTTTGAATAAAATCGTGATCGGTTTCGCCATTAATGCTGCGACCGCGTGCCGATACAATGCCCACCGACACAGACCCACCAAGGCCGTAAGGGTTGCCGATGATGATGATCCAATCGCCAATTCTGGCCTTAGAAGAATCGCCGAATTTAGCAAAAGGCAGAATTTTTCCTGCGTTAATTTTAATGACAGCGAGATCACTTTTTTTGTCAGCGCCAACAACCTTCGCCTTATATTTTGAGCCGTCGCTTAGAGTGATGTTGATCTCGTTAGCATCTTCAATCACATGATTGTTGGTGGCAATATGTCCGTCGCTAGAAATGATAAATCCGGTGCCGTTATTGCCAAATTCTTGAGTGGTTGAAATATTGACGGCTGTAGGCAGCAACTCTTCTACAATATCAGCAAAACCATTGGTGGTAATTTGTTTTATAATTGGCTCAACTGGTTTTTTTTCTGCCGCAAATGCTGTGCTTGCGAAGGTTAGTAGGGTAAATAAAATTATTTTTTTCATAGATTTTTAGCGGCTGTTGCTATTACCAAAATATTTAAAAAATTCGCCATCAGGAGAAATTATCATTCTAGTTTTATCGCTTTGAAGCGCTTCTTTGTAGGCGCGCATCGAGCGATAGAAATCGGCGAATTCTGGATCTTTGCCATAAGAATTGGCAAAAATTATCGCCGCTTTTGCTTCACCATCACCTTTGGCAATATCAGATTTTTTCTTCGCATCGGCCAAAATTATTATTCGTTGCTTATCAGCTTCGGCCTTGATTTTCTCTGCTTCTTCGGCGCCATTAGCACGAATTTCGCGCGCTTCTTTTTCGCGCTCAGTTTGCATGCGCGCAAAAATTGCCTCACTATTTTCTTTTGGCAAATCGCCGCGCATGATGCGCACATCAACGATCTCCACGCCAAAAATCACCGATTCTTTGCTAACAATTTCTTTAATGCGCGCCATTACGTTTGCGCGATCGATTGTTAGTAACTCGCTCAAAGTAACTTCGCCAATCACTTGACGCATGCTCGAATCGAGAATTGCACTAAGCTTGCCATTAAGCCCATATTGGTTGCGCACCGTTGTATAAAATTTTAGCGGGTCGATAATTTTATATTTTGCATAAGCATTAATGATTAAGCGTTTTTGATCGGAGGCAATCACCTCTTGCTCTTGAATGCCTAAATCGAGAATTCTTTTATCGAATAAAATTACGTTTTGCAGGAAGGGTAATTTAAATTTTAACCCCGGAGTTTTGATAAGCCTAATAGGCTCGCCAAACTGTAATACCAAGGCTTGCTGGCGTTGATCTACAGTGAATATTGTGCTGATTAATAGCACCAAAAATACCGTGCTAAAAATTGTGATTCGTAAGGCTTTTTTGTTTTGAAAAAATTCTTCCATATTATTTTGCTTCTGGTTTTGGTTTTGCGATATTCGCACTGTTATTTAAATCGTTTAACGGGAAATAAGAAGTAACACTTGATCTCGCCGCATTTTTATCAATCACAACTTTATCAGAATCACGATAAATTTTTTCCATCGTTTCCAAGTAAATTCTTTTTTTCGTAACTTTTTTCGATTTGATATATTGATTATAAACCGCGATAAACCGCGCTGCTTCGCCTTCTGCATTGGTTACAACCTCTGCCTTAAAGGCTTCGGCCTGTCCTTCTAATTGCGCCGCCGAACCGCGCGCACGAGGAATTATATCGTTTGCATAAGCCTGCGCTTGGTTGATTTCTTTCTCTTTATCGGCCTTCGCAGTTTGAACATCGCGAAAAGCATCGATTACTTGCGATGGCGGGTCAACACGGCGAAGCTGCACCAACACTATGCGCACGCCAGATTTATAAGCATCGAGACTTTGCTGCAACAAGGCGCGCGTAGTCTGCTCGATGTTACTTTTGCCATCAGATAAAGCTTCAGAGATTGGAGTGCGCGCAATAACTTCACGCATCGCACTTTCAGCAGCCTTACGGATTGTAAGGTTGGTGTCGGCTATGTTAAACGCAAATTCTTCGATATTGCTAATTTGCCACTGCACTTGAAATTCAATATCGACAATATTTTCATCGCCCGTAAGCATCAAACTTTCGGCCTCAAGATTGCGTCCACCTTTTTTATTATCGCTTTTTTTGTCGTTAGAATTATAGCCAAATTCTTCAGTGTTAACCGTGGTAACGCTTTTCTTTACAAGCTCGCCGAAGGGGTAGGGGATATAATAATTTAACCCCGGAGTTGCGATAGAATAAAATTTTCCGAAATATAAAACGATGCCATTTTCATCGGGGTTGATTTTGTAAAAACCACTTGAGAGCCACAAAACAGTGACGCTGAGCGTGATTAATGCTGCGAGTTGTTTGGGAGATTTGTTGTTGCTAAAATAATTAGTGATTTTTTTTAGGAAATCATTTTGGTCGCTTGGGCCTTGCCCAGAGCTGTTTTGCGAGCCGCCGCCAGAATTATTTTTATTGGTCTCAGCTTTAAATTGTGGATTAGGATTCTGCGGTTTTTGCGTGCCATCACCACTCCACGGCCCCCAAGGGCCTTGATTCATTTTTAAGGTAAAAAATTTTAGCATTAGAAAGTTAAAATGGTTTTGGATAGAATGCGTTTGATCAAAAAATATAATATTTATTTTAACACGTTTTACAAGTTAATTATGCAGGATAAAATTTTAAAAATTCTCGCCAAATATTCGATTTTGCCTGAGGCGGTTGGAGATATGATTTTCAAGGATAGAAGTCTGATGTTCACTGTTGATATTGGGGTTTTAGAATTAGCAAAAAATGAGGCGGAAAAAATTGCGATAATTTGTGAAAATGAGATTCGGAAACTAGATGGAATTAAGAAGGTTACGATGGTTTTAACGGCGGATAAGAACGCGGCTAAAGCTGCGCAAAATAAGGATCTTGGGCGACAAAATGATTCTGCGCAAAATCCTTCAAAGCAAAATTCGGCAGAGCAAAATTCGCAAACTCCTCCACAAAAAAATCTCCTCGGACAAGAAATTCTTCCTGTTATTGGTGTAAA
>CAMCAW010000047.1 GCA_945872855.1 Rickettsia typhi
TGGTGATCGTAAATTATCCACAATCTTCGATGCAAGCTCGCCTTTCTTTAGCTCTAATTCCTCTTTTGTCATAGAAGATGCGCTTGTTGCTTCCGATGAAGATCTTTCTTGTGGATTTGCCCTCCTGAACAACGAAAACCTGCTTGTGATTCGAGAGCTTGGTGCTTCAATATTCGCAGTAGAATCTTCTGCGCCACCTTTAAAAATTTGTGATATTTCAGCGATAGTTTTAAAAGCCCCGATATCTAGATTGCTTTTCTCTTTTTCAAACCATTGCAATAACTCTGCGGATAATTTTAGCTTAGATTCCTCAGATAAATTTCTTTGCAATTTTACCAATGATTTTAATTCGCTATGATCTGCTAAATAAGCGATAACTTGCTTAATAGGATATCCGCTATTTTCTCGCTCTACAAAAACCGTTAGCGCGTTGTAATTCTTGGCTTCTAGCGCTAAATCGATAACATTTAATCCTGCTGCGTTTTTTATTTTAACATTGGCGCCTTTATCTATCAGTGCACTAATTACATCTGCGCTGCATAGTTTGTTGATGGCGCGATGCAAAGCATTTTCTCCTTTTTTGCTTTTAGAATTTATGATGCAAGAAAGATCTTCTGCGCTTCCAGAGAGGCTATCGAGCCACGCAGCGTTTATTGTGGTTGGATTTTGTTTTATAGTTTTGTGCAAAGCAGATTGTTTTCTTTTGATTTCAGCGAGATATTGCGCAAGTGCTCGATGACCGCCTTGTAACGCAGCTAATTCAGCTTCTGAAGATGATGAGGCAAAAGGTGAATAAGAGCGAAGAGTTGCGCCATTTTGTAAGAAAGCCCTTACGGTTTGGGCATGTCCTTTGGAAGCGGCCAAATGAAACGCGGTATGTCCAGAATTATTTTCCAGCATCAGGATTTCTTCGGCATTTTTACTTTCTAGGAAAGCGGCTACAATTGAAGTATTGCCTCTGGAAGCGGCGATGTGAAGCGCGGTATTTCCAATAACGTTTGACGCTGTCGCGATTTCTTTGGCGTTTTTACTTTGCAAGAAAGCATTTACGATTTCGGCATGGCCTCTGAAAGCAGCGATGTAAAGCGCGGTATGTCCTTTATCATCTGTCGCTTCTGCGATTTCTTCGGCATTTTCACTTTCTAGGAAAGCGGATACAATTGAGGTATCGCCTCTGGAAGCGGCGATGTGAAGTGCAGTATGTCCAGCAGCATTTCTCAGAGTCGCAATTTTTCTAGTATTCTCATTTTGCAAGAAAGCGGTTACCATTGCAAAAGAGCCATTGATGGCAGCGATGTGAAGCGCGGTATTTCTATCTCTATCGCTCGCCCCTATGAATTCTTTAACATTTTCACTTTGCAAGAAGGCGTTTACCATTGCAGTATTTCTATTGGCAGTGGCGATGTAAAGCGCGGTATGTCCAGCAGCATTTCTCAGAGTCGCAGCTTCTCGGGCGTTTCTATTTTGTAAGAAAGCGTCTGCAATTTCGTTGCGGTTCCAGTAAGTAGCAATATGAAGTGCGGTATTTCCATTGCTATCTGGCATCTCCGCGATTTCTCTAGCATTCGCACTTTGCAAAATAATCCTTACAATTTCAACATTATCTTCTAGCGCGGCGTTAATGAGCATATCGCGCCAAAACTCTAGAGGAACATCTGCTGAATGTTTCGTCAAAGCGCCTAATATTTGCGGAGCATCTCCGCGCAAACCAATAGATATGCAAATCTTTTTATATGTCCAGCTTGTATTAAAATGCGAACTAGAATCTTCTCTTTTGGATAATACGTGACACAAAGCATTTTCCTCGCCAATTTGACTAGCGCTCAAAGTATTAATTAACTCGATAATCTCTTCGGTTGAGGCGATGTTAAACCTGAGAAATAGATCCACTCCCGTAGTAGCAATGCTATTGTGATAACTGGCAATATCTCTTTCCAAAACACCAAATCTCTCCCTAATTTTTGCAAATTTCCACGCATGCTCTGGGAGTAAATCTCGTATTTTAACTTCTATCGCATCATCGTTTTGCAGAATATTATGATGCCTTATTATTTCACAGAAATGCTCGATGGCATTGCTACTAACTTTACTTCCAAGTGCTAAAAGCGCCTCTAAGCCCTCTAGCAATTCTTGTGGATTATTGGAGTTTAGTTTTGCAGCAATAATCTCGCCGCCTAATTTTGAGAAGGCGATGACTGGGGTGATTTGCTGCGCTGCTGGCGCCGCTTCCGCCGCACCAGTTTCTAACAACTCGCTTTTACAAGAAATATCTCGCAATGCCACCGCTATTTTTTCTAAACGAGAATGCAGAATTGTGTCAATAACTCCTTTTTTCCCTTTTCGTCCCTTTCCTCCCTTTTCTACTTTTTCTCCTTCGGGGTCGAAGCGATAAAAATCTCTATCCCTAGAATCTCCATCCTCGCAAATAAAGAGCTGCATATCTTCTATTTCATGCTCTTGCAAAGAAAACTTTACTCGCAATTTTTCTGTAACTTCAGCAAATATTTCATAATTAACAAGTTCGCTGTTATTTTCATCTTCAGCTTCTTCTTTAATCGCAAAACTCTCCTCAAAAACTTTCTTGCTCAATACTTGGTCTGCTAATGCAGATCGATAGAACTCTTTCAGCTCTAGCCTTATCGAGTTTTTTATGTCCTCTTCATTTAAATAGTTAATGAGATAATTTTTAACTTTAGTTGAATAAGTTTGGTAAGCTTCGAGCAAAATTTTGCTTGGTATATCTGCTTGCGGCGTTAGATAATTTTCGTCACTTTTTTTAACTTCTTGCTCTGGTTTTAGAGATAGAATATATTCTAAGTATCGCGGGGCATGAATAACATTGCCTTGATTAATATAGCGCTCGATAGTTGATGTAATCTGAGATAGCGCAGAAATATTAGCATCTAGAAATAATATACTTTCTCCATTGCTTCTTAGTTTTTGCAGAACATTTTCTCCTCTTGATCCATTGCCTCCCATGCAAAGCAAATCTTCGCCCTCAGGAGGATATTCTAAGAAGAAGCCTTCTCTTTTTTCTGAATATTGTGATAGGCTTGCTTCGTATAATGTAGCAAGAATGTTAATGAAGAAGCTTTTAAAGGTCATGTCTTCCACATTAAATCTCCTTCTTTCAGCTTCGAGATCGGCTGCATTTAGGTCGAGAGTATACTTATTCCTCATGCCAATAATATATTGCGTAAATGCACTGTTTGAAGCTAACGATTCTCTAGGGGTGCCATCTGGTTTTCTTAATGATGGGTGATTAGAAAACCTTCTCATGATTTCTATAATTTGGTCTTCATTACAATCATTCCCCTCTGCTGAAAGGTTATCCATTATTGTTTTTAGTTCGGGATTTTCTTCTTGTTCTGTAGTTGGTGGCGTGAGAATTCTTTTGATGTAGCGCCGCAGGGAGAAATCTTCTAGGTTTGATATTGTGGTTTTTAGGTGTTCTAAAAGTTGTTCTGCGGTTGGGGTTGGTTGTTCTGCGGCGGCTTCATGTTCTAAGGTAGTGAGCTCTGTTGCGCTTTCTGATTCTAACTCTTGCAGGTTATGGTTTATTCCGTTTTTAGGATCTTTCATGAGATAGTGTTGAATTTATGTTTATATAGCGCGTTCCAAAACCCAGATCAAGAAATGCAATTTGTCTAGACTTTTTTTAATAAGAAAAATGTAAAAGTGTTAAATATTTAAAAAAATTCAGATGCTTATATTGTATTAAATATTTTTTAGAAAAAGCGGGATCGATACTGGCGAAAATCTTATTAGCAAGCGTGTAAGTATTCGCTACATCATAAAAGTTTATTTTTAGCCTAGTTTTAATTTTAAGGACGTAGCAAACTGGCAATGTTGTAAGCTCCTCTAGACTAAATCTACAAAATTCCGGGGATTGGCGCAATGGGATTAAAATCAGAATTTGTAAAAAAAGTTTAGCTACACATTGGTCAATATTAAGACGATATAGCAAATATTTTTTTGGCTTCTTCTTGCTAGTTAAAAACTCATCAAACAAACTCGTTGGGCGTTTTATCCTTATTAAATTAAATTTAAAAAATATGAAAAAAATACTCTTAGCCATGGCCAGTATCTTGGTCGGCGTTATAATTCTTGTTCTTTTAGCTGCGGCAATTATGCCAAAAGATTTTAAAGTTGAGCGAGAAATTGTTATCGATAAACCAAGGGCAGAAGTTTTTACTTATTTGAAAATGGGGCAAAAAAACAGTGACGCTTGGTGTCCTTGGACTAAAAAAGATCCAAGCGTTTTGCAAACATACAAAGGCAATGACGGCACAATCGGACACCTTACTTCATGGGCATCTAGCAATAAAGAAGTTGGAGTTGGCGAAAAAGAAATTACCAACATCATTCCTAATGAAAGAATTGATATGGAGCTTCGTTTTTCTCAGCCAATGAAAGCTACGCATCACTCATATTTGATAACCGAAACAATCGGCGCAGATCAAACTAGAGTTGTGTGGGGCATGGTTGGAACTACTCCTTTTCCTTATAACGTAATTTGCTTTTTTATGCAAAAAAAGCTTGGAGCTGAATTTGCTCAGGGGTTAAGCAACTTGAGAGAAGTTTTAGAAAAGAAAGAAAAATAGTTTGTTAGCTGTCTTTTCTTGGTCGCAATGACCAAGAAAAGATGGTGTGCATCTAGTTATAAAGCCGAGCTACATCGCGCTGAGGCCGTCAATCATCTTCTAGAATTCCTTCCGCCTAAAATCAAAAAACGCCATAAAAATCATTAAAGAGATATAAATAGCTGATTGTAGTGCGATAATTTTAGCGCGTGAAAAATCGGTCACGCCATAAGCTAGCCATTCGCTTTGCGTGAATAAATCGAGCCGCGGAAAAAATAGTGAAATCATTTTTAAGATTGAGGGAAGTAAGTGGTTTTTTGCCTGCGCAAAATCTTGTGGCAAATTGATGGCTAAAACAAAAATTCCCATAAGGCGTGAGATTAGATAGAAAGCGAGTGTAGAGAGTATTGACGAAAAAGAATTGCGCAAAATTAGCGAGGTTAAAATTGCGAAAGAAATCACAATCCACATCTCGGCAAACAAACTTAGCGACCAGACTAAAATTCCAATTTTGTTAGTTGGAGCAAGGATAAAAATTGCCATAATTAGCGGCATTAGAATTAGTGCGGATGTAAGTAAAAATCCCGCAAGGTAAGACAAGATAAATTGCTCACGCGAGATTGCTTTTGCTAAAATAAATTCTACTTCTTTATTTTCAAAAGCACGATTGATGCTAAGGCAGACAAATAAAATCATGCCAACAATAATTGTGGCTCTACTAGTGCCAGCGATATAGGCGAGAGTAGTTTGTCCAGCTTCCACCAAAACAGTGCTGCCTAAAAAAATTGATAAAGCAAATGCTGCAATTAAGGCAATAAAAATGCCAAGATAAAGCCTGTCTCTAAGGCCGGTGAGGATAATATATTTTATGATTGATTGCATTTTAGAAAAATTTTCTTCTATTGGTATCGAATTTTTCTTGCAATTCGCGATCAACCTTGTTGGCTGCAGAGCCGCTATTTACAATGGTTGCCTTGATAAAAATCACCGTTTCAACAATATCAGATGTTTTATCGACCGACTTAAAAAGAAAGCCAAGAACGGGAATTCTTTGCAAAAATGGCACGCCAACATCTTTGCTGGTAGAGCTGTCCGACATCAATCCGCCAATTACAATTACATTGCCGCTTTGCACTTTAGCGGTGGTGCTTAATTCGCGCGCTTGAATAACAGGCACTTTATTTTCAAAAGTCACCTTACCATCTTTGTCTTTTGGGCTCGCCGGATCAATGACATCGCCAGTTTTGATCGTAATTTTTGGCTTGATATTCAGAGTAACCTC
>CAMCAW010000048.1 GCA_945872855.1 Rickettsia typhi
TGTAATAGTTTGAATTTAATCCGACACTCTGTAAAATTGTTAACAAATAACAACTAAAAAATTTACAGGAGTATTTATGTCAACATTAACACAAAAAATAATCAAGCCAAAACTAGGGTTATTAGAATTAGCAAAGCAACTTGGAAATGTATCTCAAGCTTGTAAAGTAATGGGTTACAGCCGCGACACTTTCTATCGATTCTCTGAACTTTATGAAGCTGGTGGTGAAGCGGCTTTACAAGAAATCAGCCGCAAAAAACCAATCATTAAAAATCGAGTTCCTGAATATATTGAAAAAGCAGTAACTGATTTAGCGATTGAATTTCCTGCTTATGGTCAACTTCGTGCAAGCAATGAATTAAAATTAAAAGGAATTTTAATATCTCCTGCCGGAGTTCGATCCGTCTGGCTTCGCAATGATTTAGAAAACTTCCAAAAAAGATTAAAAGCACTTGAAGCTAAAGTTAATCAAGAAGGAATTATTTTAACTGAAGAGCAGCTTGCCGCTTTGGAAAAAATCAAAGAAACCAAAGAAGCTCATGGAGAAATTGAAACTCATCATCCTGGATTTCTTGGATCTCAAGATACTTACCTTGTAGGCGCCGTTAAAGGCATCGGCAGAATTTATCAGCAAACTTTTATTGATACTTATTCAAGAGTTGGAATCGTTAAGCTTTACACTGATAAATCAGCTATTTCTGCTGCTGATCTTTTAAATGATCGAGTAATACCATTTTTTGAAAAAGAAAAAATTAAACTTCATCGGATTCTTACTGATCGAGGCACTGAATATTGCGGAAAGCCTCAAGATCATGCTTATCAGCTTTATCTCGGCATTGAAGATATTGATCATTCTAAAACAAAAGTTAGACATCCTCAAACTAATGGAATTTGTGAGAGATTTCACAGAACTATGCAAGACGAGTGTTATAATATTTTGTTTAGAAAAAAGCTCTATAGCAAGCTAGAAGAGCTTCAAATCGATGTTGATGAGTGGATCAGAAAATATAATTATGAAAGACCGCATTCTGGAAAATATTGTTATGGAAAAACTCCATATCAAACTTTTTTGGAAAGCAAGCATATTGCGATTGAAAAAACTATTGACGAAAATAGTAAAATAAACGATGATGAAAAAGAAATTTCTGATAGTTTGAATTGTTAGAATTTTTACTGTCGGAAAATGCAGAGTGTCAGATGAGGTTTGAGCTATTACAATTTATTGCTAGTTGCTTATTTGTCGCTCTAGCATCGCTATCTAATTAATTGAACTTTAACACTTAGCTCCAACTCTCTCCAAACCTTATCCGCCGTCAACACCGAAAGATTCTTAGATTTCGCCAGCGCCAAACAGGCTCTATCCCCCAACGAAAGCCCATGAGCCCTAGTAACCTCATCAAGCTTCGCCGCAATAATCGCCTGCTCTGTGTCAAAATCTTCAATATGTAAAAATGTTTCTTTCAAAGACTTAATCACCCGCTCTTGTCCCAAGCCTTTTCTGGCCAAAACCGTTATCACCTCAGAAAAATTAACGCTTGAAACAATCGCGCGATCAAGATTTTCGGCAACAATCTCATGCCCCCGCTCCATGTTAAGCAGCGCCAATATTGCCGATGAATCGAATATAATTTTGTTTGTCATTTTTAAATTTCCTCTTTGCGGCGCATTTCAAAAAGGGCGTCAACAAGACTTTCTTTGTTGCTCTTATTTTTAATTAACTCCTGTAGTTTTTTTAAAGACTGCTTGGGAGTGTGAATTATGATGTCGTTATCTGGAGATAATTTCACCATCACTTCATCGCCCGCCTTTAGATCTAATTGTTTTCGAAACATAGCGGGAATTATCATTCTGCCATTTTCACCAACTGTTACATTGAATTCTCTCATATATAGCTAAACTTGATTTGAATTTTTTTGGTAAGGTAAGCAAATATTAATATTGCCCTTTAAAAACAAAAGGGTAATATTATTTATATTGACCCTAAATTATAGAATGTCAATTAATTCCATCATCTTGCCATTTGCTTTTAAAAGTAAATGCGAAGCTTAAAACGGCCGATGAGTATAGCTTTAATTTGACGACTTTGGCGAAAATATGCGGTCAGGGGGGCTTAGGGCTAGTTTAAAAACACCGCCATTTTATAATCAGCTAAAGCGCTCTGATATTTTTCATACATTTCAATTACTGCTGCTTTTGAAGCTGCGGTGTCTTGTTCGCGCAAATTTACCAAAAAGAAATTGCTGGCGCCGTGCTTAAATTTTTCGCGCTCAGAATTTTCTAATAAATCGGCTAGCTTGGCTTCTTCTAAAAGATTGTGATGCATTTCTACAATGCTGCTGATTTGAATTTTAATTTGCTCAAGTTCGGCCTTAATTTTTTCTTCCAAAAGCTGTTGCTCATATTTGAGAGATTTTAACTTTGATTCATATTCGGCAGTTTTTCCGCGAGCTTCGCGCTGTTGAAGTGGAATTGAGAAATCTAGGCCAACATAATTATTGGCCTGAGCTCTTGATGCTGGACCGTTTCCTAAATCTTTTGAAGCGCCAAAATCAACATCTAGCTGAGGCTTAAAAAGATTTTCAGCATATTTTAATTGGCTTGAATTTTGTTCTTTTTGAATTTTTAAAATTCTTAATTCTGGTCGGTTTAAAAGCGCTGTTTCTGAATCTCTAACTGTTTGAGAATTTTCAATTTCGTGAAGCGAAAAATGAATTTCTGGAATTTGATTTTGTTTTGGAATAATTGGAGAGCCATTTTCGCCGCGCCAAAAAAGCGAAAGATAAATTGCTGAATTTTCAAAATCTTGCCGCGCCTTTGCCAAAGCGCTTTTGCGGCGTAAAATATTTTTCTTATTTTCTGCAACTATAATTTCAGCAACATCGCCTTTTTTTAATTTTTCTTCAAGTTGCGTTTGGCGTTTTAGCGAAAGTTGATAAAGATCTTCGTAAATATGAAAAACTTTTGCTGATGAAATCCATTTCCAATAAGCCTTTGTTGCGTCGCGCTCAATTTCTTTTTTAATTGTTTCGAGCTGAATTTGGCTCTCTTTAACTCCAAGATTTGCCAAAATCACCCCAAGTCGGTTTTGATCAATTGAGCTATCTTTAAGCAAAGATAATCTAGCGCCTGCGCGATATTCGCCGCCATTGTTGGTGCGCGAGCCTCCTTCATAATCGGCGAAGCTGCCGAAAGATTTGCGATAGCCGCCATAAACTTTGGCACCCATAAAACCGAGTTCTTTTTCAAGTAAGGTGTCGGTGGTTTTTCCATCATAAAAACCGCGACTTTTATCGTTGTAGTTTTGTTTTAGTTTGATGTCGAAGAATCCGAGCGAGCCTAGCGCCGTGCCTTCTGCGGCGGTTACTTTTTCGTAGTAAGATAAAATGCGCGGATAGTTTTTATTCGCCGAAGCTACAACTTCATGATGCGACAGCTTTTTTTCGGCGGAAGCTTCGGCAAGTTCGATGCCGCTAAGATTTAAAAATAATATTGTAAAAATTGACTTAATTCGATGTCTCATTTAACTATTTTTTTGATTCGTCTTTTGTTTGCGCAGCCTTGAGCTCGCTGTCAAAACTTGGGGGAAAGCTGTTTAATTGACGCCAAAACTCGTAACCCAAACTTACATTATTTAATAAAATCCAAGCCTGCGCTTTTGCGCCATGTCTTAAAAATCTTTCATCGGGCCATTTCTCATCTTTGTCTTTTTTGACAATTACGCGAAACTTGCCATTTTCAGAAATTGATGAATCGACTGAAGAGATTACGCCGCCAAAGGTTCCGATTGCAATTGATGGCCAGCCGCTAAATTGAATAATTGGCCAACCTTCAAATTGCAGACGCACTTTTCGGCCTTCTGTTACTAAAGGAATATCGTTGCCGCTAACATAAATTTCGACCGCTGGGTCGCTTAAATTTGGCGCGAATGTTGCAAGCTTATCGCCCAAGTGAACAACTGTTGCAGAATCGCCCGCTAAAACTTTTAAAATTACACCGTCTTTTGGAGCGTAAATTATTTGATTTTCTTGGCGCGAAAGCTTGGTTTCAGATTCTGCCAATTCTGAAGCAGAAGATTCTTCTGCGGCTAAAAGTTTTTTATATTCAATTTTAGCTTCTTCAAAATCGCGGCGCGAACTTAGGCCTTTATTAAAAAGTTCTTCTTGGCGCTGATAGTTTAATTTAGAGGTTTGAGAGGCAATTTGACTTACTTGAAATTTGCGTTTTTTGGCATCGCGTTCCGACTTTATTCTTTCTAAAATCAGCGGATCGTTATCGACAATTTCAACCAACTTATCGTCTTTCTTAACAACCGATCCGTCTTTCACATACCACTTCTTGATTCGACCATTAATTGGCGCGCTGATATTTTGAGCGCGATGATTTGGATCGCTTGCGATAATGTGTCCAAAGCCTTTAGAGGTTTGCTGCCACGGCGTTAGACACAAAATAAAAATTGCCAGAATAAGAAAAGTTAGAATTATTTTTGGCAAAACTTTTAGTGGTTTAGGAGTGTGAATATTGTTGAAGTTTGTGAATGGCGCAAAATCTTTTTTCTCGATAGAAAAATTATAGAATTTTGATAATTTTTGACATGAGGCGACGAGGTCGTAGAAATTTTCTAAATCGCGACCAAGTTGCGAAAAATTATAAAGCAGAGCTGACAAAATTAATTCTGCCGCAACCAGTTGCCCGATGGTTAATTGACCTTTTAAAACCAGCCAGCCGCCAATTACAAGAAGCAAAACGCTAGAAATGGCATAAAGAGCAAGCAATAAAATCACTTGAGAGAATAAGCTTTTGAAGCGCGATTTGCGGTTTTGTAAATAATTTCCGGTAAGAGAATTAATTTTTTGCTCGACATCAAAATTGGCAGAGGCACTACTTTCTTCGATCTCTTCAAAGCATTTAACTATATCGTATTTTGCTTGGCTTTTGGCAAGCGAACTAGCCACGGCTTGTTTGTAGAAGCGCGACCAAATTAACCATAAAGAAATTACAATCGCTAAACTAAAAAGAAAAAATATTGGATGATAAAAGCTAACTACAATCAAGCCAACTGTGCCTTGTAAAATTGTTGCTAGGGTTTTTGTTAAAAATTTTGGAATGGTTTTTTGAATTGTAATTGTTTCGAAGAAACGATTTACGACTTCTCTTTTTTCTGGGTTTTGTTGCTTTGATTTTAAGAGCAAAATCGTTATTTCAGAAGCGATTCTGGCAAAAAATTTCGACTGAAAAATTTCGGCAATAAAGAATTGCAGAGCATTTAATGCAGCCCAAAAAATCAGCAAAATTAATAGCACGCTTCCTAAAACAAAAGTAGGGCGAATGAGTGCTGTAAATGAGACGGAGTTAATTAAGAATTGCACCGAAAGTGGAACAGCAAGCGAGAGAAAGCTGATCGCAATTCCATAAATTGCACTCATCCAGAAAAATGAAGATTCGCAATGAAGAATTTTTCTTAAGAAAATTGTAA
>CAMCAW010000049.1 GCA_945872855.1 Rickettsia typhi
GTCTATGTTGCGCTCAACGCATCTCGAATTAATTTCTTATAAAGCTGAAAATCAAAGATATAGTTTTAATTTTTTTGGCAGCGTTAAGCCAAAAGATTTAATTTCGCTATTCATTCACCTTGAGCAGCTAGACAAGGCTGGCGTTCCCATCGTTGATTCAATTTCTGATCTTAAAGACACAGCAGATTCTACAAAGGTGCGCAATCTCATGCACGAAATTCATGAATCGATAAAAAAAGGTAGTTTATTTTCGGAAAGTTTGGCGCAACATTCAGAAATTTTCAGCTCTGTTTATGTTGGGCTAATTTCGGCGGGAGAGAGAACTGGTAAGCTTTCGCAAGCTTTTGCCAGCATTGTTAACGATCTAAAATGGAGCTCGGATTTGCATCGCAAAACCATGAAGGCAACGGTTGGGCCGCTTTTTGGTTTGCTGGTGATGGCGGTGGTGATGGCGGTGATGATGGGAATTGTGGTGCCAAAAGTTACAGGATTTTTAGTGATGCAAAATATCAAGATGCCAGTATCTACAACATCGCTCATTGCCTTTTCAAACTTCGTGCAAAATTATTGGATTGCTTTGATATTAGCTGTTCCCGCGATTTTTATGACGGTCAAAATTTTAAAAAAAGCGCCAGAAGTGGCGGTAAAAATTGATGCGTTAAAGTTAAGAATTCCTATAATTGGCCCAATCTTAGTAAAAATTGATTCGGCAAAATTTTGCCAATTTTTTGCGATGACTTTTAAAAGCGGTCTCGGTGTGATTGAATGCTTGGAAGCCGCGGGCTTAGTGGTTTCTAATGCGGCGATGCGTCGCAGTATTTTGGTGGTAAAGCAGCAAGTTTCAGATGGGCAATCTTTGGCGAAGGCTATAGCTTATTCGGGACTTTTTCCGAGCCTTGTGGTGCGTATGTTTAAGGTGGGCGAAGATAGTGGTAACATGAGTGACGCGTTGCAAAATATTCAGTTTTTTTACGATCGCGAAATCAACGATTCAATTGATCGTTTGGTGGGCATGATTCAACCAGTGCTCACATTTATAATGGGCGGAATGATTGCGTGGGTTACAATCGCGGTATTTGGGCCGATTTATGGCAGTTTTTCAAATATTAAATAATGATTTTAGAGAAGGGTCAATATTTTATCGTCGCTACTGGCACCGATGCGGGGAAAACTTTTTTGCTAACAGAAATTTGCAAGAAGTTGCGCGCGCATGGCGTTTTTTGTGATGCGATAAAGCCTGTGGCTAGCGGGTTTAAAGATGATGACTTACAAAGTGATAGTGCAAAAATTCTGCAAAGTTTGGGTCGAGAATTTTCAATAAAAAATGTTGAAAATATTACGCCTTGGAGATTTAATGCGGCGCTTGCTCCTTCAGTTGCATCTGTGATGGAGAATCGCGAGATTAATTTTTTAGAGCTGCAAAAATTTTGTTTGGAAAAAATTCTGCAAGCGCGTTTAGGTGCGCAGAATAAGGGCGCAAATGGTGTTGAATTTTTTTTCATCGAAGGTGCGGGCGGGGTGATGACGCCAATTTCTAGCGACGAAACGTTTTTAGATTTAATTGCTGTTGCGAAAATTCCTGTTTTATTATTGGGGCAGAATTATTTGGGGGCGATTAGTCATACGCTTTGCGCTGTTGAGGCTCTTAGGTCTAGAGATGTTGCAATTGAGCGGATAATTATTAATGATCATCAAGATTCGGAAGTTGAGGTTTTTGATACGATTGCAGAAATTGCTCGATTATCACGGGTTAAAACTGTTGCGATTGGTGATTTTTTGGGTGGAATATTATAGAATAAGAATCTCATTAAATAATTTTCTTGTTCTATAATATTGATTTTTTTTATTCATTTTCTTGAATGTTGGTTTTTCGTAGATGAGCAACATTTATTATTTTTTTATAGCAACTCCAAACACTCACAAATTATGAGCAAGAGAAAAGAGGGCGAAGTTACGCCAATTGAAGGTCTAGAATTACAAAAAGAAAAAGACCGCCAAGAGTGGGCGCGTAAGGCGGAAGTGTTGTGCGAGGCTTTGCCTTTTATGCGCAAATTTGCTGGTGAGACTTTTGTGATTAAGTTTGGGGGCAGTGCGATGGGCGACGATAGTAATCTTAAAAACTTCGCTAGTAATATTGTTTTGTTGAAGCAAATTGGTATCAACCCAATTGTGGTGCATGGTGGTGGGCCGCAAATTGGCCAGATGTTGAAAAAGTTGGGCATTAATTCTTCCTTTGTTGATGGTTTGCGCATCACCGATGCAGATACGGTGGACGTGGTTGAAATGGTTTTGGCGGGCTCAATTAACAAAATGATTGTGAAAGAAATTAACGCGGCGGGCGGCAGAGCGATTGGCATCTCGGGAAAAGATGGAAATTTTATTACAGCAAGAAGAGTGTCGCGCACCAAGAGAGATCCTGATTCTAACATTGAGAAAATCTTGAATTTTGGGTTTGTTGGCGAGCCGTGCAAAATTGATACCGAGATTTTGTCGGTGTTTGAAGATTCTGATATTATTCCGGTGATTGCGCCGATTGGGCTTGGTGAGGCTGGCGAAACTTTCAACATTAACGCTGATACGGTTGCGGGCCATGTGGCTGCGGCTTTACACGCTTCGAAGTTAATTATTTTATCTGATGTTGATGGCGTGATGTTGCCGAATGGCGAGCTGGTGAGTCATTTGAATTTGGCTACGGCGCGTCAGATGATTGCTAATGGCGTAATTACTGGCGGCATGATTCCTAAGATTGAAACTTGTATTCGCGCACTAGAAAATGAGGTTGGTTTTGCGCATATTTTAAATGGTCAGGTGAATAATATTTTATTGATGGAGATCTTTACAGAAAAGGGCGCGGGAACAATGATTATATAGTTCTGCTTAGATATTTTTCCTTAAAAATATTATTAAATTTTATGAGAAAGTTCTTATTGCTCGCTGCTTTTTTTCTAATCACATCTTGCAACGAGATGATAGAAAATATCGGCTGCGGCATGCCGTCTTATGTAGAGCAAAGCACGGCGCAGTCATTATATGGCGATATATTTTCTGTTAGGGTTTCGATGGATTACGATAAAGCGAGAAAAATTTTTGGCTGTTATTATACAAGAGGAGATTTGATTTATACCTACAGCCGCTTGTTCGACAGCGGTTATATTTTGGTTCGTGGTGATGCGGCAATTGCTTATCGTAAAGCCAAATAATTTTGTAAAATTAGGCCAGTTATTATCGATCTGGCTACCATTTTTCGGACAGTTTGCAACAAAGAAAAATCAAAACTATGTCCAGCAATCAAAAGAACAATTATCCTTTAGAATTCAAGATATCATCAGCTCAGTTAGCAATTGATTCAGAGCAACCCGTTGCCCAAACTGCTAGAGATTTAGGTATTAATCACAATACTCTTCATGGTTGGATAGATAAAATTCAGATTGCCAAATTGTTTTATTATCAGGGGCGATAAATTAGAAGCACTCTATTTTTATAACGATGCCTCAGCCTCAGTGTCTTGACCAAGCTTTGCCCCTGCAGGCCCACCCGCAGTTGCACTTGGAGCATTACCCAAGCCTTCCAAAGTCAAACGCCTAGCCTCAGAAAAAATCGTCTCTCTCTCTTTTATATCTGAAATTTCACAGAACCTAGCATTCAACTTATCTAAAAATGATGTTTTGTCATTACTTTCTCTAGCTGCTTTGTAAAAGTCACTCTTTTCTTCATTAAATTTTTTTGCAAATTCATCCTTCTTTTCTTGATCATCTTCATCAAATATTTCAGAAAGTTCTGCTTCCATTTCTTTACCGTCCATTAGCTTTCCTTCTAAGTATAATGCCTCGGACAAATAGTGCTTGTCTTTTGTAAATTGCTCTTTAATTTTTGCCACCTCCTCCGGAAAAGCAATATCTACCCAAGCTTGTTGATGGTGCCCTTCACATAAATATTCAGCAATTTTAACGACAGAAACTTCAAGTGCATCTTGCATAACATGGGCGATAGCTGCCATAGTCATTGCTGGATTAATAAAATTACTAATCGTTCCTTCATAAGCAATAGGCCCCGGAACTCCTAGCCAAGGTTCCGATAAAGAGCCTTGTGCTAAAAGATCTTTATGTACTTCGCGTAATAAAGCATTGCCAAATTCTACTTCAACTCCTTTTCCGGGTTTTGAATCTTCTCGCAATTCACCAATGAAAGATTTTATTGCATCTAGCGATCTAAGATGTCGCGCTGCTTCAACTTTATCCAGCATTCCCTCTGATTTTGCAATTGACATTACCGCGGATATTTCTGACCAGCCTGCTGTTGGTTGATTAACGCAACCATCAAGATATCCTGAGGCAATTTCTTCAATCCATTTTAAATGATTGGGGTTGGCGGTAATGGCGTCTAGTATGGGAAATACGCTGGAGATTACTTCTTTTATTCCACCGCGTTGGGTTATTCCTTCTGTAAGAAAGCGGTGAAGTAGGTTTGTGATATGGGTGGTTGAGCTGTTTGGGTTGTCTTTTTTGTAATTAGTAATTGCATCTTGTAGC
>CAMCAW010000050.1 GCA_945872855.1 Rickettsia typhi
TGCAAGCTGTTGCTGTTTTGCGTTGATGGGAGTGGGGCTGGTCATGAAAAGCAGGGTTAAGGTTGATATATAAATCCTATAAGCAGGACGCCGTTAAAAAACGGGCCGTGAAATTTATTTTATTGCTACATAAAAGGCAATAGGAAAAATGGTTGACTCTTGTGAGGGGTCTTTATAGAATGCGCGCATATTTTTTACTCACATTTGCTTATGATTCTTACGACCAAAGGCCGCTATGCCGTTATGGCAATGATTGATCTTCTTGACGAAGCTAGTGTAGAAGCTGATCCAAAGCCAATTTCGCTCCTTTCAATTTCGCAGAGACAAAGTATTTCGCTTTCTTATTTAGAGCAGATTTTTTCTAACTTGCGTAAGGCAGGAATAGTCAAGTCTATCAAGGGTCCGGGTGGGGGATATGTTTTGCAGAAAATGCCTCAAGAGATTACGATTTCTGAGGTGATTGCGGCTACGGGAGAAACGATTCGCATGACGAATTGTGGTGATCGTAAGGAGGGGTGTGTGATGGCGCGGGGGCATGCTAAATCTCGCTGCAGGACGCATGATTTGTGGCATGGGTTGGAGAAGAATATTTATAATTACTTGAGTTCGATTTCTTTGTATGATTTTTGTCGGAAGTCTTAGTTTTTGGATTTTGATGGCGGTAGAGAAATTTGTTAACCTTCTCCCTATCCTAAATACGCCGCTCACGCCACGGCGATGCGGGTATTTAGGATAGGGAGAAGGTTAACAAATTTCTCTACCTACTGGAAATATTTTTTTATGGCGATTATTAATTTTGATCATAATGCTACTACTGCGCTGGCTCCTGAGGCTTTGGCGCGTATGGTTTTGGCCTATGGCGAGAGTGCAAATTCTTCTTCGGTACATAGTTTGGGGCGCAAGGCTGCGATGCTGGTGGAAGGGGTTCGCGACGATTTGCGTGCGTCTTTGAAGGGGCAAAATTATGAGGCTTTTTTTACTTCTGGTGGGACAGAAGCGAATAATACGGTGATTTTTTCTGATGATTTTTCGCAGATTTTTCGGGGTAAAATTGAGCATAGTTCGGTTTATAGCTTGAAGCCACGAGATGCTGAAATTATTGATATCGCGACCGATGTTAATGGCGTGATTGATTTGCAGGACTTGCAGGAAAAACTTTCGCAAAATTCTGATAGAAATTTTTTGGTTTCGCTGATGTTGGCAAATAATGAAACGGGCGCGATCCAGCCAGTGAAAGAGGTGGCGCGGATTGTTCATCAGCATGGCGGGTTAATTCATAGCGATTTAGTGCAAGCTTTTGGTAAAATTGAAATTGATTTAGAGGATTTAAATGTTGATTTTGCGACGGTTTCATCGCACAAAATCAATGGTCCGCAAGCGGTTGGCGTGGTTTTGGTGCGCAGAGGAATTGATCTGCGTCCACTGATTTTTGGTGGCGGACAAGAAAAAGGCAAAAGGGCCGGAACACTTAATATTGCTGCAATTGCAGGCTTTGGTGCGGCGATAAAATTATTGCCGCAAAGAATTGCTAAAATGCAAAAAATTTGCCAGATCCGCGATTTTATTGAAAGTGAGCTGAAAAAAATTGCTGGCGAAAATGTTAGAATTTTTTCAGAAAGCGTGGCGCGCCTTAAAAATACAAGCTTTATCGCCATTCGTGGTGGCGATGCGCAAACCCAATTGATTCATTTTGATTTGAATCAAATAATGGTGAGCAGCGGCGCGGCATGCTCTTCGGGGACAGTTTTAGAATCGCGAATTTTGCAAGCGATGAATGTAGAAAAGCAATTTTTAGGAGCAATCAGAATTAGCTTAGGCCTTGATAACACTGAGGCGGAAGCAGAAAAATTTATTGCGGTTTGGAAAGAATTTTATTTGCGCAGCAAATAAGGAGCGTCGTTTTTTGTAGAAAAAATGATGTTTAAAAAAAACTATTTACGTTATGAAATTACCTATTTACTTAGACTATCAAGCCACTACCCCAACCGATCCGCGCGTTATTGAAGCAATGATTGAAGTGATGAAAAACGATTTTGGCAATCCGCATTCGCGCTCGCACTCCTACGGCTGGAAGGCTGAAGAACTTATTGAAATTGCGCGCAAACAAGTAGCAAGTTTAATTGGCGCCGATGCAAAAGAAATATTTTTTACCTCTGGCGCAACCGAGTCTAACAACATTGCTATCAAGGGTGTAGCCCATTTTTATCACCCGCAAAAAAATCACGTTGTCACTATTGCAACTGAACATAAATGCGTAATTAATTCGGTGCGCGACTTAGAGCAAGAAGGTTTTGCGGTAACATTTTTGCCTGTGCAAAAAAATGGCTTAGTTGATTTGAACGAGCTAGAAAAAGTGATTACCGATAAAACAGCGTTGGTATCGGTGATGGCCGTGAATAACGAGATCGGCGTGATTCAATCACTTAAAGAAATTGGCGCTTTATGTCGCAAAAAAGGTGCGTTTTTTCACACTGATGCGGCGCAGGCTTTTGGCAAAATTCCACTTAATGTTGATGAGATGAACATCGATTTAATGAGCGTCTCGGGCCACAAAATATATGGTCCGAAGGGCATTGGCGCAATTTATATTCGTCGCAAACCACGAGTTCGCGTTAAGCCTTTATTTAGCGGCGGCGGACAAGAACGTGGCATTCGCGCAGGAACGCTGGCAACGCAGCTGGTTGTAGGCTTAGGCAAGGCTGCAGAATTGGCCCAAAATGAAATGGCGCAAAATTACGCGCATATAAAAAAGCTTAGCGATAAATTTTATGATGCCGTCACCGCCCTGCCCAACATCTACTTAAACGGCGATCGCGAGCAACGCATTCCCGGAAATATCAATTTTAGTTTTGCGGGAATTGAAGGCGAATCGATGATTATGGCGATTAAAGATTTGGCGGTTTCGTCTGGTTCGGCCTGCACTTCGGCTTCGCTAGAGCCATCTTACGTGCTACACGCTCTAGGTGTTAGCGAAGATTTAGCACATACCTCAATTCGCTTTGGTATCGGAAAATTTACTACCGAAGAAGAAATTGATTATGCGGTTGAATTGATTAAGGCCAAAGTAGAAAAGCTACGCGCTCTAAGCCCGCTTTGGGATATGATTCAAGAAGGAATTGATGTCAACTCTATTCAATGGAAGGGACATTAGTGAAATTTAATAAGAAAAATTAAGGAAAAAATGGCATACTCAAAAAAACTTTTAGATCATTACGAAAACCCACATAATGTTGGATCTTTCGCAAAAGACGAAAAAAATATCGGCACCGGACTAGTAGGCGCGCCCGCTTGCGGCGATGTTATGAAATTGCAAATTAAAGTTGATGATGCAGGAATTATCACCGATGCAAAATTCAAAACCTTCGGATGTGGCTCTGCTATTGCTTCTAGCTCGCTTGCTACAGAATGGATTAAAGGCCAATCTCTTGAAAAAGCCGAGAAATTAACTAACAAAGAAATCGCGCAAGAATTATCTTTGCCGCCAGTAAAAATTCACTGCTCGGTACTTGCAGAAGAGGCTATTAAAGCGGCGATAGAAGATTATCGTCAAAAGAAAATCTCTTAACACATGGCTCTAGAATTTTCAAATACAGGAAACCCTATTGTTGATTATGTCACTATTTCTGACGAAGCTTTAGTGCAAATTAAAAACCTGCTCGCAGCCCGCCAAGAGCCGTGCGAAGGCATACGCGTTGGGGTGAGAACTCGCGGCTGTTCTGGGCTTTCTTATGCAATTGAATATGCGCTGAAGGATAAAAATATTAGCAAATATGACGATGTTGTAATTAGGGACGAAGTGGCGGTTTATATAGATCCGAAGATCTCGATGTTTTTAATTGGCTCACAAATGATTTACGCTGAAAAAGAATTGGAGGCGGGGTTTGATTTTGTGAATCCAAATGAGAAGGGGCGTTGCGGGTGCGGAGAATCTTTTAAGGTGTAAGCTTAATTTAAAAAAAATGAAAAACTTTTTTGCGATCTTCTCGCTTCCTATAAAATTTTCTCTCAACTTAGATGAATTAGAGCAAAAATATTTTGCCTTTCAAAAGCAGTTTCACCCAGACAAAGCAGGAGTTACCGAGATTGAAAATTCTATGAATATTAACCAAGCTTATGAAGTTTTAAAAAATCCTTTGCGACGCGCGGCGCATATTTTGCAGTTAAATAATATTGATGTTGAGAAAGATGGTGGAGCTACGAAGCCAGATATGGCAACCCTTAGCGAGGTGCTAGAAATTCAAGAATCGATTTTTAATTTAGATGCTCAGGGGATTTTAGATTTAAAAAAATATCTTGCAGGAGAAACAAAATCTTTACTTGAAGATATTGCCTTAAGCCTTGATAATAAAGAGTTTATAACGTCTGCACAATTTTTAATCAGAGCAAAATATTTTGATAAAATTTTGCGTGATTTGCGAAAATAAGTTGTGAATTTGGTTAAAAATTATTGAAAATTCTACAGCTATAAATTCGCGGCGCTTAGGTAAG
>CAMCAW010000051.1 GCA_945872855.1 Rickettsia typhi
TTTAGTTTTGCACCAAAAACAAGTGAAGATCAAAAAGCTTCCTCCAGAAGCCTAGATTCCCAATGTAGATACGGGCTTACTGCTGATGTGCAAAAAAATGGTATGGCTGGTCAAGAGATTGTGACTATAAAATTTAGTTACAACCCAAATAGAGAAGATAATTCACTAGATAAGGCAGCAACAAGCAAAACTACAGAAAATTTTATTAAAATAATGAGTGGTTTATTGATGGTTGATCTTGATCAACTATCACAAAATGGTGGTATAAAATTTACAGAATTAAAATATAATATGAGATCGGGAGAGGTGCTAAATTTGCAAAGTAAAAGTGGTGGCGGTGAGTCTATCGGTGTGACTATTCCTGTTATACTAAGGTTTTTAGAGTGGGCAGAAAAAGAAAATCTTTCGCAATTGCCTGATGATGGGAGGCTGTCGAAAGATCTTGATGATGAGTATCAAAATTTTGCGGATAAGATGATGATTACCAATGCATTAATTAAGGATAATATTCGCAGTAATCCTTTTTTTAATCAGCCTCATGAAGATAGTTCGAAGGAGTTTTCTTCTGATAATGCAGCGATCCATATTCGGTCATCTAAAGATACGAGCTTTGCTGATTTTTCTAATAATCCTTTTATGGAAGATATTAAGGAAGAAGATATGCGTAATAATCCATTCTTTCTTCCTACGGGAGATTCTGAAAACGCTTCCCAGCGTCGGCCGCAGTCTAAACCTGTAGCGCCATCTTCTAAGAAAGTTGATAAAACAACGGCAAAAGATAAGCATCAAACTAATGAAAGATAAGTGCAGTGCTTAAAGAAATCTTTTAAGCTATTGCCTTTTCCAGCTCTTCCCATCTTTTTTCTAGCTCATCAATTTTTTGCTGCGCATTCGCAATCTCAATTGAAATATGAGCAAGGCTTGCGGGGCTTCGGTTTTCGGTGTTTATTAGTTCGTCATTTAGTTCGAGAATTTTATTTTCTAGCGCTTCGATTTTTTGTGGAATGCGATCTAGCTCAAATTTTATTTTATTTGAAGGGCGAGAAGTTCTTGGTGTTGCAATTTGTATTGTAGCACTAAATTGCTGAGAAGAGCCTTGCATGGAGGATTCATTAAAATTTTGTGCCACCAATATTTTTGCCTTCGCCGCTTCGTTTCTTGCTACTAATTTTACCGCCTCAGCTTTTTTCATATGCTGATGTTTATACTCCAAATAATCAGAATAACCGCCTAAATGGCTGATAATCTCGCCATTGCCTTCAAATGCCAAAATATTTGTCACCACATTATCTAAAAAATCGCGATCGTGGCTAACCACTAGCAGCGTGCCTTGATAGGCCGCGAGATAATCTTGCAACATATCTAAACTATCCATATCTAAATCGTTCGTCGGCTCATCGAGAATTAAAAAATTACCGGGATTTGCGAGAGTTTTTGCCAACAGCAAGCGGTTTTGTTGCCCGCCAGATAAGGTTCCGGCGAGGGTCTTGGTATCTTGCGGATCAAATAAAAAATCTTTGAGATAGCTGCAAATATGACGCACTTTTCCATTTGGCATTTGTACATATTCAGAGCCACTGCCACAGAGAATTTCTTGAATCGAAGATTTAGGTTGAATCGCGCTGCGCTGTTGGTCGAAGTAGGAAAATAGGAGGTCGCGGGCCAGTTTTACAGTGCCGCTATCTGGCTTAATTTCGCCGACTAATAATTTTAGGAAGGTGCTTTTGCCGCTACCATTTTTGCCAAGAATTCCAATTTTTTCTCCGCGCAAAATTTTGAGAGAAAATTTATCGATGAGGATTTTTTTATTTTGCGAAGCCGCTTGGTTATTGTCTTCATCGAGATCGCAATTTTTCTGCAAAGGCAGATCAAAACCTTTACTAACATTATTCAACGAAGCAATCACCTGCGGTGCGTCATCATCAAATCCTATTTCATCACCAATTTTCATGTGATTTTTATTCGCATTTACTAGCTTTCTCTGCGCCGCTAATTTTTGTCGCAACTCATCTAAATAATGCAAGCGACCAATATTACGCTTTCTCCTGCCTGTTACTCCTGTTTGCAACCAGCCACTTTCTAAGCCAACTTTTTTCTCTAAATTTAGCAATTCGCGCTGCTCGTGATCAACAATATTTTGCGACCATTCATCGAAATTTTTATAGCCATCATGGTTGATTTTTATAGTGCCTGCGCGCAACCAGAAAACTTTATTTGAAACTTTTTCTAAAAACTTGCGATCATGGCTAATCACCAAAAGCGCGCCGTTGTAAGAGCGAAGATATTCCTCCAGCCATTCAATAATCACTAAATCAAGGTGGTTGGTGGGCTCATCAAGCAGCAGAATATCTGGCTCTAGCACTAAAGCCTTCGCCAAATGCGCGCGACGTTTTTGTCCGCCCGAAAGATTGTGGGTGAAAGCCTGTTTATCAATCTGCAAATTATCGCAGACAATATCTACGAGGTAAGATTTATGCTCATCTAACTTCAATTCGCCCATGATATAATCTACAACCGTAAGGTTTGCGGGAATATCTTCATTTTGCGTAAGATAACCAATTACAGCCTTGGGCGCAATCCATCTTTCGCCGCAATCAAAATCCATCGAGCCATAAATGGCGCTCATCAGCGAGGTTTTTCCGGCGCCGTTTTTGCCGATTAAACAAACACGATCGCGTGCAAAAAGGTTAAGATTCAGATTTTCGAATAGAATTTTCTTGGCAAACGAAATTGTAACGTCGCGGATTGACAATAATGGCGAATTGCGCATGATTTTATTTTGATTAAGAAAAATTTTGTATTTGGTAAATTTGCTTTGCTTAAGCCATATATCGCGGCACCTAAGGCAAGGTAAAGAAAACATATGATATTTTGCAAAATACGAAATTCCTTACTCGCGCATAATTCTAACTACTATACACTCCATGTCAAAACAAGAAATAATTACGCTAAAAAACGGCCTTCGCCTTGCGGTTGATGAGATGAAAGATGTTGAAACGGTTTCAGTTGGTGTGTTTGTAAATACGGGAAGTCGCAACGAAATGCCTGAAATTAACGGCATTTCACACTTTCTCGAACACATGGCTTTTAAGGGAACCGCAAATAGAAGTGCGCGCCAAATTGCTGAAGAATTTGAAGGAATCGGTGGGCGCATCAACGCTTACACCTCTAAGGAAAAAACCGTTTACTATGCCAAAGTTTTGAAGAAACATGCAGAATTTGCTGTCGAATTTTTGGCGGATATTTTGCAAAATTCTACCTTCGATTCTATCGAATTAGAAAAAGAGCGCGGAGTTATTCTACAAGAAATTGCAATGACAAACGACACGCCAGATGACATCGTTTTCGATTATTTTCAAGAAGCATCATATCCTAAGCAAGCTTTGGGCCGTAGCATTCTTGGACCGATAAAAAACATCAAAAAATTCGGCCGCGATCATTTTGTCGACTACATTGGCAAGCAATATAATTATCACAATATGGCGGTTGTGGCAGCAGGAAATATCAAGCAGAGCGATTTAGTAAAGTGGTCGCAAAAATATTTCACTAGCCTCGGAACCTCTAAAATTAAGGCCGCAGAGCCAGCAAAATATGTTGGTGGAGAATTTCGTAAAGAGAAAAAACTAGAGCAAGTGAATTTAGTAATGGGCTACAAAGGCTTCTCCTACCTCGATAAACAGAACTACACCGCGCAAATTTTAGCGATGGTTTTAGGTGGTGGAATGTCGTCGCGCTTATTTCAAGAAGTGCGTGAGAACCGCGGCCTTGCTTACTCTATCTATGCTTTCAATTACACGCATCACGATTCAGGAATTTTTGGCATCTATGCTGGAACCACGCCAGAGAAGGCGAACGAGCTTATCGCTGCAACAAAAATCGAGATCGAAAAAATTTGCGAAAATATTGCTCAAAAAGAATTAGATCGCGTGCGCACGCAATTTGAGGCGAGTTTGTTGATGGCAAAAGAAAGCACGTCGGGCCGCATGCAGAAGCTTGGCGGCGATATTTTAGCCTATGATAAAATTATTTCAGATAAGGAAGTTTTAGAAAAAGTTTTCGCGGTGAAAAAATCTGATGTAACAAAATTGGCGGAGAAAATTTTTACTGGTTCAAAACCAACATTTGCCGCGATTGGAAAGTTGAAGTCGCTTACTGTGGTTTAGATCTTGGGGTTATTTATTAAATAACTTTTTCCTATTAGCAGAGCTATTAAGAACCCGTCGCAAATCCAACTTCCCAAAAAATTTAAACTAAAAAAATCTAACTCAGAACTTTTAGAAATTTTTTACTCGATTTTTTTGGAATTTTTTTGATTTTTTCTGCGCTTTGGTTCGCAGTTTTGGTAATTTTTGGTGTTTAGGCGCAGCTGTCCCTTGCTCAAGTTGAGATCAGCGGCGGAGC
>CAMCAW010000052.1 GCA_945872855.1 Rickettsia typhi
ATCTAACAACAAGATTGGCGCGTTGTATAAAATAGCGCGCGCAATAGCAATACGCTGCCTTTGCCCGCCAGAAAGACGAATGCCATTTTGGCCAATTTTTGTATGATAACCCAAAGGTAATTCTTTAATAAATTCGTCTGCCTCCGCCAATTGTGCAGCTTTGACGATTTCTTCTTCGCTAGCATTTACTTTGCCATAACGAATATTTTCGATGATCGTATCATCAAAAAGCATCACTTCTTGATTCACCACCGACATGCTTCCGCGCAGTGATTTCAAGGTTACATCACAAATATCATGTCCATCAACTTTAATTGCGCCAGAGAGCGGATCGTAAAACCTAAGAATCATACTCATGATGGTAGATTTGCCGCCGCCAGAATGCCCCACAAGCGCTACAGTCTTGCCCGCAGGGATTTCAATATTTACAGATTGCAGCGCGAGTCTATCTTCTATATAGCCAAAATTTACATTTTCAAACTTGATTTCACCCTTGACATTGCTGAGCTCGACAGCATTCGGCTTATTGACAATTTCCTGTTTTTCATCAAGCAATTGATAAAATCTTGTTGCTGCCGCAAGCCCCGTTTGCACGCCAGAATTCATGCCAGAGACCGATTTTAAAGGACGGTAAGCCATCATCATCGCCGCAAAAAATGAGAAAAACGCACCTGTCGTGGTTTCTCCCGCTAAAACTTTATGGCCACCATACCATATCACCGCAGCAACGCCAACGCCTGCCAAGCTTTCAACAAAAGGTGAAGCAATCAAAGCAATGCGCGACATTTTTTTGCCCATTTTAAAAATACTCTCAGTAATTGCCGACATTCTGCTAATTTCAAAATCTTCGCAATTATAGGATTTTACTAGCTTGGAATATTGCAGAGTGTCATTCATTTGCGTAGCGAATCTGCCCGCCATCTGTTGGTTTGTGAATGATAAATTACGCAATTTTCTTCCCAATTTATAAATAGGATAGGCCGCCAAAGGAAATCCGATAAAGGCAATTAATGATAATTCAAAATTTTGATAAAACATTACGCCAACTAGAGCCACTAAGGTAAAAAGCTGCTTTACAAAACCGTTAATTGCCGTGTTTATCATGCCCACAATCGAACCAATTTCGTTCATGATGCTAGAAATCATGTCGCCAGATGATTTATTGTGAAGCTTCGCAATATCTGATTTTATGAAATGCGCATACATTTTAATTCGCATATCAGAGGTGATGCGCAGGCTCAAAATATTCATGGTGAGCAGTTGAAAATATGTCGTGAAGCCTTTGATAATAGTCACCAACAGCACTATCAGTGGAATAAAAATTAGCGCATTCGGCCTCTTTTCAACAAACACCGCATCTAGCGCAGGCTTAACCAAATAGGCGTGAAGCGCCGTAGTTCCTGCGATTACAAGCATTAGAGCTATCGAAATCAAAAAAGTTTTATAATGAGGAAAAACATATTCGCGCGAGATTCTTTTAACTAAATATGAAGTGCTGTTATAGTTGATTTCTTGTGTTTCCTTTGCCATAATTAAATTTGCAATTAAATGTCTCGATAATGCAGATGCGGTAAGTCGCTTCTCATGCGCAGGGGCGAATTCACTATAAAAACACACATGCTTAATCTTTTCAATCACTTTAAAGAAATATTTTTTGTCGCTTTGCAAGAAATTGCGCAAAAAAATAATGTCGAAATTTTGGCGCAAGATTTTGCGAGTTTCATTATTGAGCCCGCAAAAGAAAAATCGCACGGAGACTTGGCCTGCAACATTGCGATGACTCTCTCGAAAAAATTTTTGGCAGTAGAAAGTTTAAATAATCCGCGCAAATTAGCGGCAGAAATAATTAAAAATATTAATAACGAATCGGTGGTAAAGCTTGAAATTGCTGGGCCGGGCTTTATTAACATTTTTTTACAGAATCAAATTTTCTATAAAATTTTGGGCGATTTATTGCAGGCAAAACGTTTCGATTTTCCAAATTTAGGACATGGCGAGAAGGTGAATTTAGAATATGCCTCGCCAAATCCAACAGGCCCAATCCATGTGGGACATACTCGCGGCGCAATTTATGGCGATGTATTGGCGAAACTTTTATCGCAAGTTGGTTATAATGTTTTGAAGGAATATTATATTAACGATGCAGGCTCGCAAATTGATGCTTTGTTGAAATCGGCTTATTATCGCTATTTAGAACGTATGAACGAAATTAAAAGCAAAGATAATCGCACTAGCTATAGTGATACAAAATATCATGGCATTAGCCATTTTAGCCATTATTTAGTATATGGCGGTGATTATCTTGAAGGGCTTGCAACAGCAATGGTAGTTGAATATCAAGAAGAACTTTTGCTTCAAGATAATGAAGAGCTAGAAGCAACTTTTAAAACCAAAATAGCACCAAAAATCCGCGATTTTGTAATAGATGAAATGATTAATGTAATCAAAGCGGATCTTGCCGCTCTTGGCATCAAACATGATAGCTATTTCTCTGAGAAAAAAGAGTTGCACGATACTGGAAAAATTGAAGAAGCCATCGAACTCTTGCGCGCAAAAGGATTGATCTATGTTGGAAAACTCGAAGCGCCAAAAACCGAAAAGGGCGTTGGCGCTTTGCCTGAAGGCTATGATGACGCTGACCAAACTTTATTTCGCTCCACTTTATTTGGCGATGATGTCGATCGCGTGGTGAAAAAAGCCGATGGCAGCTACACTTATTTAGCGGGAGACATGGCTTACGCAATCAGTAAATTCAAAGGTGGTGGCGTTACAGAGTCAACAAAATCGCGTCAAGCTTCAACAAAATTTATTATGCCTTTGGGTTACGACCATGCTGGCTATGTGAAGCGCCTTAATGCAGTTGTTAGAGCCATCAGTGGCGGCGATGCTACTCACCAAGGCCAAGCTGAATTAAAGGTTATTTTATGTCAAATGGTAAAATTTGTAAAAAATGGCGAACCATTAAAAATGTCGAAACGTGCCAATAATTTCATTACTGCAAAAGACGTGATTGATGAACTCAGCGCTGAGATAGGCAGCGAGCGCGGCGCCGACGTTTTGCGCTTCATCATGCTCACTCGCAAAAATGATGCGCCGTTTGATTTTGACTTGGCAAAAGTTGTAGAACAATCAAAAGATAATCCAATTTTTTATGTGCAATATGCGCATGCAAGATGTTGCTCGGTGCTTAGAAACTTAAAGGCTGAAGGCCTATTGCCAAATGTTGAATCCGAGACAATCGATCTCACAGTTTTACAGAATTTGCAAGATGAAAGCGAGCTTGAAATCATCAAAAAAATTGTCGCATTTCCACGCATAGTCGAAATGGCGGTTGCAAGCTATGAGCCGCACCGCATCGCCTTTTATTTGCAAGAATTATCCGCAACTTTTCACGCTTTGTGGAATAAAGGCGTTGAAAATCCAGATTTAAAATTCATCATTCCAGCTAAATTAGAAGTTACAAAATCTCGAATTTATTTGTTAATGGCGATAAAAATTATTATTGCCTCAGGGCTTGATATCTTCAGCATCAAGGCTCTAAAAGAACTGCGCTAAAAATTATTTTTACAAAAATATTTGCGACATGGAAGATTTTGGCTATTCAAAACAACAAGAAGAAACTGCCGCAAACTCGTTGATTAAGCGGGCGTTTCTTATTGGCGCAACTTTATTTTCTGTCGCTTGTTTTGTTTATGTCACCATCAATGCTTATTATTTTTTCTCGCAAGATAGCAACGCCAATATTGAAACGATTAAGGCAGAGGCCGATCCAATCAAGGTTACAGAAAGCGATCACACTAGCAGCGATGATACGATGAAAATCGACAATTCAATTTATGAAGATATATTTGGCAATAAAAAATATGTGAAGGAAAAAGAGGTGAAGATTCGGGAATCGGCTTCTCCGGCGCTGCCGCCAAAAAATCAAGAAGTGGATTCTGATAAAAAATCTGCCTCTAGCGCTGCACCTAAAGCCACAGATAAAAAAATTATCGTTTATTCTGACGCGCCTCTCGAAAAAAATAATAACGTTTTGCTAGAAAGACCAAAGGCTGAAAAAGCCTCGCCAAATGCTGTGCCTAATGAATTGGCGAGTATTGCAGCAAAGCCCACATCGGTGAATAAAAGATATATCAAGGTTCAAATCGCCGCCCTTACCTCTAAAAAAGCAGCAGACGAATATTGGGATCGCCTGCAACAGCTTTATCCTAGCCTATTCTCAGGGCTAAAATCTTTTATTGAGCAAGTTGATTTGGGCAAGAGAGGAATGTTTTATCGCCTGCAAATTGGCAACTTTTTCGATCAAGTGCGC
>CAMCAW010000053.1 GCA_945872855.1 Rickettsia typhi
TTAATAGCGCCACTTCATGCCCTTCTAAAGCAATGGCGGCGGCATAATTATAAAACATCTGATCAACGCCACCAATAGATTGAGCGTGAATTGCATTTAAAATTCTCATATGAATTGCAAGCAAATAAATTTCGATAAATTTTAAAACAAAGCTTACAGTTTTTAAATAAAACTTACAACTAATGCTAACAAATGATTAAAGAAATAATCTTACAAGACCGTGCCATCATTGAAATTAAAGGCACTGATCGCAAAAGTTTTTTGCAAGGATTAATTACCAACGACGTCAATAATGCAAGCGCCGATAACCTAATTTATGCAGCAATGCTAAATGCGCAGGGCCGTTTTTTATACGACTTTTTTATTTTTGAGAAAGACGATTCACTATTTCTAGACTGCTTCGCTTCTAGGCGCGATGAGATTTGCACTAAGTTAAAATTTTATAAATTGCGCGCCCAAGTTGAGATTATTAAAAATGACGATTACGAAATTCTGCAAGATTTTAAAAAAGTCGCAACCGCTTCTAGCCTTGACATAAGCGCTTTTAACGATCCGCGCCACAAAAATTTAGGACGTAGAATCTATCGCAAAATTATGGATACCGATAGCGATTTTCATAGCAAACATCAGCATCTGGGGCATAACGATAACGACCCCAACCACATCGATAGCGACGAATATCACTATCGCCGCATCTGCCTAAAAATTCCTGAAAGCGAACATGATCTCACTTATGAAAAATCTATTATCGCCGAATTTGATTTCGATAATCTAAGCGCCATCGATTATAAAAAAGGCTGCTATATTGGCCAAGAACTTACAGCGCGAACGCATTACATGGGGCAAGTTCGCAAAAAAATCTTCCACATAAAAATTGCCGATTTGCCTAATGTTGAAAAGAACAGCGAAATTTCTTGCGAAGGAAAAAATGGCGGAATAATTTTATCTGCGGTTTATTATGAAAGCGAACTTCACGCTTTAGCACTAATTAAAATTACCACAGACGAAGGCAATAAAACCGAGTGCCAATATGAATTTCAGAACAATAAAATAACCATTATCAGCTGATGCAAATTTATTTACCAATCGCAGAAATTCCTGTTAACATCTTGCTTATCTTGGCCTTGGGCCTTGCTACTGGCTTTCTCGCGGGCATGTTTGGCATTGGCGGCGGCTTTTTAGCAACGCCATTTTTAATGTTTATCGGAATTTCTCCCGCAGTTGCAGTTGCCACTTCTTCCAACCAAATCGTAGCCGCTTCTGCTTCGGGATTATTAGCGCATTTGCGCAAAGGAAGTGTCGATATTAAAATGGGATTATTTTTAATGATTGGCGGCTTTATCGGCTCTACTCTAGGCGTCTCGATATTCAGACTTTTGCAAAAATCTGGGCAAATTGATCTTGTTGTTGGCATTAATTATGTAATTTTTCTTGGCTCAATCAGCATTTTTATGTTAATTGATAGCGTAAAAACAATGCTTGCCAACAAATATCACCTATCTCTTGAAGAAAGAAAAAAAGAAGAAAGTGCTTGGCTTAAAAAGTTTTTATTGCGCCTAGAAAACCTGCCTTACAAGGTTTATTTTCCTAAATCAGATCTCACTATTAGCGCTTTAGTTCCAATTATTCTAAGTGTGGGAATCGGCGTCCTTGTTGCTTTAATGGGAATTGGCGGCGGATTTTTAATGATCCCCGCAATGATCTATATTTTACGCATGCCTCCTTCGGTTGTGGTTGGCACTTCTCTCTTTCAAATTATTTTTATCGCCAGCAACACAACTTTTTTACAGGCCCTAACCAACCACACCGTTGATATTGTTTTGGCATTTTTGATGGTCGTAAGCTCATCAATTGGCGCTCAAATTGGCACGCGCACTGGTTATAAAATTAACGCAGATAAAATGCGGATATTCTTATCCTTGCTGCTTCTGGCCGTTTGCTCCAAGATGTTTCTCAATTTATTTACCATGCCAGATAGCCTTTATGTTATCGAAATTTTAAAATAGATGAAAAAATTATTTATAGTTTTATTGCTGCTGCTAACCCACGCCAATAGCGCTTTGGCGCGCTCGATCATTTCTGGAATTTCTACTAACGAAATCAATATCGACACCAAATTTAACGGCACAGAAATTCTGCTTTTCGGCGCTAAAGGCGACGCAGGAAACATCGTAGTGGCGGTGCGCGGGCCCAAGAAAAATTTCCTCGTCACCAAAAAACAAAAGCTGCTTGGCATTTGGTATAATGGCGAGCGCATCAAATTTAAAGACTCTTTCAGCTATTATTCTTTATTCTCTACCTTTAACGACGATCAGGTCACTAACCAGCTATTATCGCAGCTTGAGCTTGGCACGAGCAATCTAAAATTCATGCCATCTGCCAGCAATTTTAGCGAAGATCGAAAAAATGAATTCCAACTGCAACTTGTCAATAAGCTAGAAAAAGATAATCTCTACACTAGCGGTGCCAGCAAAATCGAGTTTCTTGACGAAACCTTGTTTAAAGTAATTTTGCGTTTTCCAAAAAATATCGCGCGCGGCGTTTATACTGTTGAGATTTACTTGATTAACGAAAATGATTTAATCTCATTTCAGTCAATTCCAATTTATGTGAATCAGGTTGGAATGAGCGCCACAATATCCGATCAATCTTATCAACAGCCTTTACTTTATGGCCTACTCTCTGTAATTATGGCGCTAGTAATTGGCTGGCTGGCTAATTATTTATTCGTACGATTTATTGCCAAATAAAATTATCACTCAAAAAGCTTAAACATGACTGACATTATCCCAACAATTTTAGTGTGCATCGATACCACAAACGCGTCGGCTGTAACGTTGCGCTATGCTTGCTTGAAAGCAAAAAAACTTGGTTTTGCCATACAGATTTTGTCCGTAATGGAATCTTCGCATAAAAATCTACTTTTCGGATCGCACATAATCGGCCAAGAAAAGAGAAAGCAGCTCGAAAAATATTTGCAAAAGCTGATCGATGATATGCAAAAAGAAATCGAAATAATGCCCGTAGTGTCAATTAGAGAAGGCGACATTTCAACTGAAATTTTGAAGGAAATAAAATCGATGCCAAGCTGCATGATGCTTGTGTTTGGCAAGTCTCACAATTCTAAAAGTGATAATACGGTTTTGCCAAAAATCGCGCAAAAAATTGGCACTAAAATTCGTATTCCAATTGTGATTGTGCCCGAAAACTTAGATGAGGAATTGTGTAAGTTGATGGTTTAGTTATTAGCAAGAAGAACGAGTAAACTAATATTCTTTTAACTCACTCTCCACCAACTTAATTGTCTTCACTTCACCAATGTGAAAATATCTTCCTCGAAGCTCTAAACCATTGATTCTATTAACTCTACCACCATCATCAACAGCATTCTTATAAAAATAACTCATCGAAAAATTTTCTTCCTTTGCTTGATTTAAAATCGATGGATTAACCACTTGCAAACCAACAAACACATGACTTTGCGCTTGATTAGGTTTTTTAAAAAGCGCACCAGTTTTTACATCAAAATCAAAATCTCCTCGCCCTTCATAACCCAAAACTTCGCCAGCTTTTTTAAGACCAAGTAAAATGTCACAATCCTTCGAATTAAAGGCTTGGCAGATATTTTCAATATCAGAAATTTGCGTTTTTTCAGCCGAAATTTCTGCTAAATCTTGCCACAAAATATCACCATTAATTAGTAAAATTGGCTGCTCTTTATCAAATTTGCTATTTTTCATCGCATAAAGCAATCCGCCGCCAGTCTCTACTTTAGAGGCCTCGCGCGAGAAAATTATTTTCGGATTATTAAGATTGCGCAAATGCTTCTCCATTTCATCGGCCAAATAAAATCCATTCACGATAATTTTCTGAATCGCATCGATTTTTGTGAGCTTTTCAATAGAATAATCGATAATCGCCTTATTATTAATTTTAACCAAAGGCTTAGGGATCGAGTCTGTAAGAGGCCTCATGCGCTCTCCCCGACCAGCGGCGAAGATAAAACTTTGCGTAATCAACATTTTTTTAAATTTTGAATTTTAAATTTTGAATTTAGAGTTAGAATAAGTAAATTATCTTTTAGAAGTTTATTTTTCTTGTAAATGATAGTCTGCTAGTAGGGCCTCTGAGCCGAGTTCGAGGTCACCCTGAAAACTTTCGAGTTTAATCGAGATAGTCTGGGCCTCGCTGTCTGAGGAGCAGAGGCCCTACTAGCAGACTATCATTTACAAGAAAAATAAACTTCTAAAAGATAATTTACTTATTCTA
>CAMCAW010000054.1 GCA_945872855.1 Rickettsia typhi
GTCTCAATATTTCCGCAAAATGGACAACGCATATAAAATATAATTTAAAAAATCTTAAAATAGGCGGAAACCCCTTCCCGATATGCTTCGAACCGAGTTCGGCGTGCCGGTGTCTGAGGGGCGAAGCATGTTGGGAAGGGGTTTTGGCCGCCCCCAAGATCTCAAGCATAAGTGTATTTACCACTAACAAGATCTACCCCCGCGGCGCCAAAGCCCCACGAATAAAATCATCAATCTCGCCATCTAAAACCGCACTTGTATTCCCAGTTTCCACGCCTGTACGCAAGTCTTTCACCATCTGATAAGGATGCAACACATAAGAGCGAATCTGATGACCCCAGCTGTTATCTGTCTTCGTGGCCTCAAGCGCATCTTGCTTCTGCCTTTTTTTCTGCATCTCCAGCTCGTGAAGCCGCGATTTTAGCATCTTCATCGCCTCTGCCCGATTTTTCAACTGCGAGCGATCACTCTGGCATTGCACGACAATATTGGTCGGAAGGTGGGTAATGCGCACTGCCGAATCGGTTTTGTTAACGTGCTGACCACCGGGACCACTAGCGCGGTAAGTATCAACACGCAAATCCTTATCCAAGACTTCAACCTCAATATCGTCATCAATTTGCGGATAAACCCACACCGAAGCAAAGCTGGTCTGCCTTTTATCGTTAGCGTTGAATGGCGAAATTCGCACCAAACGATGCACGCCAATCTCGGTGCGCAGCCAACCAAAAGCATAGCGACCCGCGATTTTCAAGGTTGCAGAACGAATTCCCGCCTCTTCACCATCCATCATCGAAACGATCTCGACCTTGAATTTATGACGATTGGCGAAGCGTTCATACATGCGCAACAACATCAAAGCAAAATCGGCAGAATCGGTTCCACCCGCGCCAGCATTGATATCGACGAAGCAATCATTAACATCATTTTCACCAGAAAACAAGCATTCAATTTCAAATTGATCAACTTGTTTTTTCAGCGCGAAGAGATTTTTCTCAACATCAAATAAAAGCTGCAAATCCTCTTCTATCTTGGCTAAATCATTATATTCAATATTATCTTTCAGCGCATTTTCAACGCCAAAAAACTTCTCCAATTTATCTTCTAATAGCGATTTTTCTTTGAGAATTTTTTGGGCCTCGGCGCGATTATCCCACAAAGTTGGGTCTTCAACCTTTTGTTTTAGAGCATCGAAGCGTGTTTGCAATTTTTCCGGCTCAAAGACACCTTTTAATCAGCTCAAGCGAGCCCTTGATTTGACTGAGCAAAGCATCGATTTCAAGATTCATAAGAAAAATATTTGATGTTTTAGGAGGCGCCGCTAGACTGCCAGCTTTCGCGCATATATTACAATTAATTTCTTCTAAAAAACAATCTGCAATTTTATGACAACTGAAACTTCTGCAAAAAAATTCGATCTATGTGTAATTGGTGCTGGCCCTGGGGGCTACGTAGCTGCCATTCGCGCTGCACAGCTTGGTTTAAAAGTTGTAATTGTTGAAGCCAACAATCTCGGCGGAATCTGTTTAAATTGGGGCTGCATTCCAACTAAAGCCTTATTGAAAAGCTCTGAAGTCAATCACCTATTGCATCGCCTCGAAGAATTCGGTTTTAGTGCAAAAGAAATTAAGTTCGATTTTTCTAAAATCATTGAACGTTCACGTGGGGTATCGAAGCGCTTAAGCACTGGCATCGCAGGCTTAATGAAGAAAAATAAAATCGAAGTTGTTGATGGTTTTGCGAAGTTCGTTAGCAACAAAAAAATCTCGGTAAGCCGCGACAATAAAGAGATTGCGCAAATTGAAGCGACAAATTTTATCATCGCAACTGGCGCACGCGCTCGCCAAATTGCTGGCATGGAAGCTGATGGCGAACAAATCTGGACATATCGCGAAGCCATGACGCCAAAGGCTCTACCAAAATCTCTTCTCGTTGTTGGCTCTGGCGCAATTGGCGTTGAATTCGCTTCTTTCTACAAAAACATGGGCGCAGAGGTTACGATAATCGAAATGGCCGATAGCATTTTGCCAGTTGAAGACGAAGAAATCTCAAAAATCGCGCGCAAATCTTTTGAGAAGCAAGGCATTAAAATCATGACTGGCGCAGGTTTGAAGGCATTGAAAAAATCGAAAGATCACGTTACTGCCACAATTGAAATTGGCGGCAAAGCTGAAGAAATAAAGGCCGAGAAGGTTATTATGGCCGTTGGAATTGTTGCAAATGTAGAAAATCTTGGCCTCGAAAAAACCAAAATTAAACTAGATAAAGGTCGCATTTTAACCAATAATTATCTTGAAACTGATGAGGCCGGAATCTACGCCATTGGCGACGTGGCAGGTGCTCCATGGCTTGCGCATAAAGCTTCTCATGAAGGCACAATTGCCGCTGAAAAAATCGCCAGCAAACTCGGAAAATTCGATGCCAAAAAAGTTCACCCAATCAAGAAAGACAATATTCCCGGCTGCACTTATTCTATGCCGCAAATCGCCTCAGTTGGCCTCACCGAGAAAAAAGCTAAAGATGCTGGCCATAAAATAAAAGTCGGCCGCTTCCCTTATATGGCTAACGGCAAGGCCATCGCCTCTTCTGAAACAGATGGTTTAATCAAAGTTATTTTTGATGAAAAAACTGGCGAGCTGCTAGGCGCACACTTGATCGGCGCTGAAGTTACTGAAATGATTCAAGGTTTTGTGATCGCCAAACAAGCCGAGTTAACCGAAGAAGATTTAATGCATACAATTTTCCCGCATCCAACAATGTCGGAAATGATGCACGAAGCGGTTCTAGACGCTTTTGGCAAAGTTATTCACATGTAATAATTAGTAATATTGTTTTATTACAATTAATCACTTTACAAATAAAAAAATAGCCATATTTTTTTGCGCGTCCTTATCTTGCAGAAGTGCCTGATTTGCCGCTTCAAATCGGTCGATCAACCTTTATCAAAGAGGAGCCAGTTAGAAATAATTTGGTATATTATAATATAAAAACTTATTTAAGTAAAACTACTATGAAAAAATTGTCTCTTATGATCGCTGCATTCTCTATGATGACTGCTAGCGTTTTCGCAGCTGAAAAAGTTGCTGCTCCAGTTGCTGCTGCTCCAGTTGCTGCTAAAGCTGAAGTTAAAGCTGCTGCTCCAGTTGCTGCTGCTCCAGTTGCTGCTCCAGTTGCTGCTAAAGCTGAAGTTAAAGCTGTAAAAGCTTCTAAAAAAGCTGCTAAAGCTGAAGTTAAGGCTGAAGCTGCTGCTCCAGCTGCTGCTGCTCCAGTTGCTGCTGAAGTTAAAGCTCCTGCTAAAAAGTAATTCACTTTTTATAAGTGTTTCTAAGAAGCCAAGCTGGCGCAAGTTAGCTTGGCTTTTTTTATTGGGTGCGGAATTGAGTATTAAAATTTAGAAATTAATTCCTCATTTAACTACATTCCTATCGCGATTCGGCGTGCCTTCTAGCGATAGGAATGTAGTTAAATGAGGAATTAATTTTTAAATTTTAATGCCATTTTTTATTTTAAAATTTTGGTTGATTTTTATTGAACCAAGGCAATAATCCTCACTCCTTTCTTTATAACTAAACCGATTTTCTTGGTTAATTATATAAGCCGAATTAGCTCAGTGGTAGAGCAACTGTCTTGTAAACAGTAGGTCGTCAGTTCAAATCCGACATTCGGCACCACTCCTCTCTAAGGTTCATAGCAAAATATACAATCGACAATTCTTTAAATGGGACGCTGGTGGGACAATTGTAAAAATCCCGCTCTAAAAAACTTGTCAAAACAATTTCTCTGCCGCAACCTTTAGCAAAAAGCTATCGATTAAAGAATTATCTTGAATTATAGGTTGTTAAAATTAATATGTCGATTAAAGTCATTATTTTCGACATATAAATAAAACACGCTTATTGCATAAACATATGCTTACCAGAACCGCTCCCCACAACAATTTGCAAGAACTTCCTCCAAAAATTGATTTTAATAATCCAGAATTATTAAAGGCCTGCATAAAAGCTAATC
>CAMCAW010000055.1 GCA_945872855.1 Rickettsia typhi
TGCACCAGATAAGAACTGCAATTCAAACAATTCACTTTTT
Organism: Rickettsia typhi; assembly: GCA_945872855.1. GTDB lineage: Bacteria > Pseudomonadota > Alphaproteobacteria > Rickettsiales > UBA1997 > CAMCFD01. The sequence continues at coordinate 41 of CAMCAW010000055.1, forward strand.
GTCCGCAAGATTTGCATAACGTAACTGGCGCATAACCGCGGCGATTGAGGAATAGCAAGCTCTGCTGGCCTAAGGCAAAATTTTGCGCCAAAGCTTCGCGCAGAGTTTGCGAAATATATGAACCGCTCTCAAGCTTGATGCGCCTAAGGTCGATCATCTCGATCGCATTGCTTCTTTGGTGAAATTTATCACCTAAGTGAAAATAATTATACTTGCCAGATTTAGCGTTAATGTAGCTTTCTAGGGATGGCGTTGCTGATGATAAAATGATGGGAAATTTTTCGAGCGTAGCCTTTAAAATCGCCATGTCGCGGGCGTTGAAATTAAAAATATCTTCTTGCTTAAAAGATGAATCATGCTCTTCATCAACAATAATTAATTGCAAATTTTTGAATGGCTGCAATAAAGCAGAACGCGCCCCAATCAACACCCGCACCGATCCACTGGCAATGCCGCAAAAAATTTCGCGCTTTTCTTTGGTAGAAATTTTAGAGTGCCATAATGCGGGCTTAAAACCAAATTGCTCGTGAAAGCGCGTTACTAGCTGACTGGTGAGCGCAATCTCTGGCAGAAGAATTAATATTTGCGTGTTTTTTTGCTGCAGAATTTTGGCGATTAAAGCGAAATAAATTTCGGTTTTGCCCGAGCCAGTGACGGCATCTATTAGGTTAACGTTAGCTTTATTTGCGCTTGCATGAACCGTCAATTGATTCGCTTCAAAATTTCTCTGCGAGCCCGAAAAATCTAGGCTCTCACTAATTGAGCCGCTAATCTCATCAAAAATTTCCTGTTGCTTTGGCGATAGCTTCTTGAGCAAAATTTTCTCCAGATCAACTTTTTGCTCCAAGGCTTTATTGGCCAATTTCTCACTTTTTACTTTATCAGAATTTAAAATCCCAATAAACGCTTTCAGCACCAAGCCGTGCGGCGCAAGGTTGTATGAGGCAATACGATTTATAAATTCTATTAGCTTTGCATCAAAATTTATGCTTTGATGCTTCACAATTATCGCCTTAATTTTTAAAGGCTCAACTTCGGCCGAATCAGACACAGCAACCACCAAGCCCCATAATTCTTTTTTACGAAACGGAACTTTGACCAAATCACCAACTTCAACATTATGCTCGCAAGCCTTATAGGTAAAGGCGCGATCAAATGGTAGCGGCAACAATATATCGAGATATGTTTCCGTCATAAAGTTGATTGATTAAAGAGAAATTGTTAGTAGAATGAACGCATATCTCAATTCATATTATCATTCAACTTTTAAAGAACATGAAATTTTTTATCGATTCTGCCGATGTTGCTGAAATTCAAGAGGCGGCGTCTTATGGCCTTGTTGATGGCGTGACTACAAACCCATCTTTAATCGCAAAATCTGGGCGCGATTTTAAAGAAGTTATTGCCGAAATTTGTAAAATCGTTGAAGGTCCAGTTAGCGCTGAAGTTGCCGCAACCGATTATGAAAACATTGTGCGCGAAGGTGAAATTTTAAGCAAAATCGCAAAAAATGTTTGTGTTAAATTGCCTCTTACACTAGATGGATTAAGGGCTTGCAAATTTTTCTCTGATAAAGGAATTAAAACAAATGTAACGCTTTGCTTTTCGGCGGCGCAAGCAATTTTGGCAGCAAAAGCTGGCGCAACTTTTGTGTCGCCGTTCGTTGGCAGGCTTGATGATATTGGCCAAGATGGCCTCAGCTTAATTGATGAAATTTGCACAATTTACGCTAATTATCCAAACTTCAAAACTGAGGTTCTGGTGGCTTCGGTGCGCAACCCTATTCACATTGTGAATGCTGCAAAAATGGGCGCCCATGTCGCAACTTTTCCTGCAAAAATTCTTAAGCAATTAGCTTCTCATCCCTTAACTGAAAAGGGTTTGGAGACTTTTGTTAAAGATTGGGCTTCTACTGGACAAAAAATTTAATAATTAATTAATAACTATGACATATTCACTTTTTACACAAGCAAATGCTCAAGAAGCAGCTCCTGCAACGGCTCCAAATGAATTTTCATTCACTAGCTTCGTTCCATTAATTTTAATTTTTGCGGTGTTTTATTTTTTAATTATTCGCCCGCAAAGCAAAAAAATGAAAGATCACCAAGACACAATTAACGCTCTTAAAATTGGCGATAAAGTCATCACTAGCGGCGGGATTGTTGGCGTGATAAAAGATATCGACGATAAAGAAAATCTAATTGAAATTGAAATTGCTGAAAAAGTTAGCGTAAAAGTTTTGCGCAACTATGTAGTTGATTTGGTTAAAAAAGATGAAGTTGCTAAAAAAAGTAAAAAATAATTTTATCGCAATTTAAGTTAGAAGAATGTTAGCGAAGAAAAATGGCAATCTTCGCTAACATTCTCGTATTAAATCCCACAACAAAATCAATTTTTAAAAGTTAATAAAATCATGCTTAATTTTTCTAAAATAAAAATTTTTTCAATTCTGATCGCATGCATTGCAGCCTTTATTTTTGCAGCTCCATCATTTTTGTTGCATGATAAAAACACAAATTCCTTCGCGGCAAAATTTTTACCAAACAGCAAAGTAAATCTAGGCCTTGATTTGCGCGGCGGATCGCAATTAATGCTTGAAGTTGATTTTAATTATTATTTACAAGAACAGCTTAGCAATTTAAAAGATGAAATTAAATTAAGCTTTCGCGAAGACTCTGTACGCGCGGTTCCAGAGCTTGTTGGCGGCAAAATTATTTTCTCACTCGAAGATTTAGAACAAAAAAAACTCGCCAAAAAAATTGTTAATAAAATTAGCAAAAGAGTTGATGTTGATGAAAGCGATGGCAAGTTTCAAATTTATTTTTCTGATCAAGAAGTTACTCACATCAGGCAGAATCTAATTCGCCAATCAATTGAAATTGTTAGAAGAAGGATTGATGAGTCTGGCACAAAAGAGCCAACCATTCAGGCACAAGGCGATAGCCGCATTTTACTGCAAGTTCCCGGTGTTGAAAATTCTGATGAAATAAAATCTGTGCTGGGCAAAACTGCGAAAATGACTTTCCACTTCGTATCCGATGACACCTTTTCTGGAGCGGCTCGCAGTCAAATCATTAATCCAAAATTAGAAGCACTTTCTGACGCGCATGGCCGCACTTATTTAATTGAAAAAGAAGTGGCACTTAGTGGAGAATTATTAACCGATGCCAACCCTACATATCACGAGGGCCAGCCCGCAGTATCATTCCGCTTCAACGAAGCTGGGACAAAAAAATTCGCCAAGCTTACCACCGAGAATATCGGCAAAATTTTTGCAATTGTGCTTGATGGCAAGGTGATTACAGCGCCTAGAATTAACAGCACAATCAATCAAGGCAGTGGCGTAATTTCAGGAAGTTTTACTACGCAAGAAGCGGGTGAGTTAGCGCTTTTGCTTAGAGCTGGCGCGCTTCCGGCTCCATTAAAAATTATCGAAGAAAGATCGGTCGGGCCTTCGCTTGGTCTCGATTCAATTAAAAACGGCACGATCGCATCTGTTGCGGGGCTTGC